>CAYTFZ010000137.1:0-5535 GCA_964437215.1 uncultured Melioribacteraceae bacterium
CTGCTTCTGTTTTTCATAATATCAGTAAGATTTATATCAATAATTTCCATATCAAACTGATTCTGCTTTCTTTTATCGTAGGGAATTATTCTTTTAATCTGAACCCTGTCCGTAAATGCAGTGGCTTTTAATCCGCCTGCAAATTTAACAAGTTCAAGTATTCCTTCGCCTTCAACAAGTTCGTAAATATAAGGGCGCAGGATTTCGCCTGTAATCTGGACAGTGCTTTTACGAGGGGATATAAAAATAATATCGTTATTACGCAGACGGGCATCATTTTTTATTTCGCCATTCAGAAGATAGTCGTATAAATCTACTGTCGTTTCGGTTTTGTTGTTACGTATAATTTTAATTTCGCGCATGCTTCCCGATTCAAGCGGACCTCCTATGCTGTAAAGAGCATTGAATACAGTAGAAAAGCTGCTTACATCGTATCCGCCCGGCTGTTTTACTTCACCAAGCGCAAAAACCTTTATAGGACGAAGTTTGCTGATAGATATATCCAAAAATACTGTAGGCGGATTTCCAACAAGCCCTTCGTAAAACTTTGAAAGATAATTTGTCATTTTCTGCTGAAGCTGCGAATATTGTATTCCTAAAACAAAAACCTGCCCTGCTGTAGGAATAAAAACATTACCGACCTGATCGACTGTAAGATTATACTGAAATTCAACATCGCCCCACATATAAAGTCTTAGTTCATCGCCAGGTCCTATTAAGTAGCCGGGGTCAACCGGACCTACAGAAGCAGGTTCGAAAGCGGCAGGAATATTTTTAAATATATCATAACCGAAATATTCGGACTTTTTCGATTTTTCTTCTTTGCGTTCGGTTAATTCTATTTTTTCTTTCAGTTCGGGTTTGAGACTATCTTTAACACTTCCTTTAACATCAACCGGAGTGATTTTTTCTTCCTTAACATTTTCAGCAGGTGTTTGAATACCGGGATCTGCTTTTTTATTTTTCATCACATATTCGCTGATAAAATCATCGTAATTCATACCGTATTGCTTAGCAAGTCTTCGGGCATCATCTTCCGTCATATTGCGCTTCTGAAGTTCTGCGTCAATATCCGCCTTGCTGTGAATCCCTGATTTTTCAAGCTGCTGTTTAACTTGCATTTCCGTTTGCGGATACAAAACAGCGCTAAACAAAACAATTAAAGTAAAAATTGAATAGAATCTTCTTTTCATTTATTCACCAAATCCAAATTACGATTTAAATATGTTGTCTTTTTTAATTCCGTTCTTTTCAAATGCGTTACGTGTATCTAAGATTATTTTTGCGTTTTCGGCAATAAACTTGTAATCATAATCGCTGTGGTCTGTGCTTAAAACCAGCATATCATACTTTTTGATATTCTCCTTGGTAAGTTCAACCGAATCCATATGGAATTCGTATTTTCTTGTTTTAGGAAGTTTTGGAACGTAAGGATCGTTATAGTCAACATCAGCGCCTTTTTCGCGCAATATTTCAATTAATTTAAGTGACGGCGATTCGCGCATATCATCAATATCCTTTTTATATGCAGCGCCAAGCACAAGCACTTTTGAACCGTTCAAGGCTTGTTTAAATTTATTTAAAACTTCCATAGCGTTTTCAACCACGTAAAATGGCTGGTATGTATTTATTTCTCCAGCAAGTTCAATAAATTTTGTATTTATTTCGAATTCGCGCGCTTTCCAGGTAAGATAAAAAGGATCGATAGGAATACAATGCCCGCCGAGCCCCGGTCCTGGATAAAAAGCGTAGTAACCGAAAGGTTTTGTTTTTGCAGCTTCAATTACTTCCCAAACATCAATGCCCATCCTGCTGAAAACCATTTTAAGTTCATTTACAAGAGCAATATTAATAGATCTGTAAATATTTTCGAGCAGTTTTGTTGCTTCGGCAGCTCGCGGTGAAGATACTGGAACTGTTTTAACAATTACCTGATTATATAAAGCAACTGCTGTTTTAAGACATTTTTCTGTTACGCCGCCCACTACTTTAGGTATTGTAGCGGTTGAATAGTTCGGATTATTGGGGTCTTCTCTTTCTGGTGAAAATGCAAGATAAAAATCCTCTCCAACAACAAATTTCTTTCCTGTTCTTAAACCTGAATTTTCGAACAGCGGAAGCAGAATTTCTTCAGTAGTTCCGGGATAAGTCGTAGATTCAAGCGAAACAAGCTGACCTTTTCGTAAATATTTTGCGACCATATCGGCAGTATTCTGTACATACGACATATCCGGCTCGCGGTGTTCGTCAAGCGGAGTAGGAACACAAATAATAATGGCATCTGCTTCCGGAATCCGGCTGAAATCTGATGTTGCCGAAAATTTGCCGCTGTTTACAGCTTTCGAAATTTTTTCTTCCGATATATGTTTGATATAACTTTTACCGGCTGAAAGAATGGGTATTTTTCTTTCATCAATATCAAATCCTATTACCTTTATTCCTTTTAATGCAAATTCAAGTCCTAACGGCAAGCCTACATAACCAAGACCTACTATACCAACAACTTCAGTTTTATCGTTTATTTTTTTAAGCAACTCCATATTGCCCTCGCATTTTTTAAGTTCCGGTTAAAAGTATTTAGCTAAAAATTAAATCCTACAAATGTAATAAATTTTACAAAAAATAATTTACACAAATTATTTTACTGCCAATAAATTATAATTTATGATACATCCTGTTTTTAATAAAAGAAAAAGGGCTTGTGTTACAAGCCCTTTTGAAGTTTAAGCCCACTTAATTAATCCCAATTCAAAAGGATTTATAAGTATAGGATGACAAGGCAGAATTCGTAATGTAAAGCCGTATTGTCCGGTTGAATCGCAGTTAATTTTTCCTTTATACTGGAATTTACCGCCTTCGGCATCCGGGTTCTGGCATTCCATAGCAATATTTTTGTTGGAATGCGGTTTTTCCATATCATCTTTTTTTCCGTAATAAATCTGCAGGGAAACATCAGCAGGTTTTAAATTTCCGAGGAAAACTTCGGCATTGATAACAAATTCGGTACCTACTTTAATTTCGTTTCCTTTATTTTCGGAACTATAATTTATAAACCTTACATCTTTCCAGGAACCGAACATATTTTCTTTCCAAGCAGTAAAAGCTTTTGCTTTTTCCCAATCGTTGGCCTTTATAAATTTCCTTTTTTCGTAAGCTTTGATATAGAATTTTTCGGTATATTCGCTTACCATTCTTTCGGTATTGAAAAAAGAGCCGAGATTTTGCATTGATGATTTCATCATCGATATCCATTTGCGCGGAAGTTTATCTTCTCCCCTATTATAAAAAGTAGGCACAATTTCTTTTTCCAGGGTTTCATAAATCATTCTCGATTCAATTTCATCCTGATAATCCAAATCTTCGTATTCTTCTCCGTTGCCTATTTTCCAGCCGAGTTCGGGATTGTAACCTTCATCCCACCAGCCATCGAGAATGCTGAAATTAAGACCTCCGTTTGCAATAACTTTCATTCCCGATGTTCCGCTTGCTTCAAGAGGTCTGCGCGGATTATTAAGCCATACGTCGCAGCCTTCAACCATATATCTGGCAGTGTTCATATCGTAATTTTCGAGAAAAACAATTTTTTTACGAAGTTTTTCGTCTTTTGCAATCCGCACTATATCCTGAATCAGTTTTTTCCCGGCATCATCTTTCGGATGAGCTTTTCCGGCAATTATAAGCTGAACAGGGAAATCGGTATCGCATAAAATATCAGTAAGCCGTTCAATATCTCTGTAAAACAAAGTTGCTCTTTTATAGGTAGCAAATCTGCGTGCAAATCCTATTGTAAGCGATGAAGGATTAAGAACTTCTTTTGCTGCATCAGCTTCTGCATTGCTTCCTCCGCGCCGTTTTACCTGTTTATATAAAACAGAACGTGCAAAAGCAACAAGTCTTTCCCTTCTTCTTTCGTGAGTCCGCCACAATTCTTCATCAGGAATATCGTTAATTCTTTCCCATACTTTCGGGTCGCCCGGACTTAAAATAAATTTTTCGCCCATGTATCTGTAAAGCAATTCTTCCATTTCGTTTGATATGTGCGAGCGTGTATGTATTCCGTTTGTTACGTAATCTATAGGTATTTCATCAAACGGAACTCCTTTAAATCCTTCAACCCACATTTTTTTGGATACTTCTCCATGAAGTCTGCTAACGCCATTTACAAAGCCCGCCATATTCATTGCAAGATGAGCCATATTGAAGCTGTAAGGTTCTCTGTCGCGCAAAATTGTTCCAAGCTGGTAGAATGTTTTATCTGATATTTTAAGTTCGTGTCTGTAATATCTTCCGAAATATTTCTCCACAAGTTCGTTGGGAAAAACATCTATTCCCGCAGGTACGGGAGTATGAGTTGTAAACACATTGGAATAAAAACCAATATCTTTTGCCTGATCGAATGTTAATCCCTCATTTTTTATCAGCACCCTAATTCTTTCAAGCGCAAGAAAAGCTGAGTGTCCTTCGTTCATATGGCATATCTGCGGCTGGATTCCTAAAGCGTGCAATGCTCTTATTCCTCCAACTCCTAAAAGAATTTCCTGCTGAATTCTGGTTTCGATGCTTCCGCCGTAAAGAGTACGAGTTATAAATTTATCGTCGTCACTGTTTTCAGGAATGTTTGTATCGAGCAAATATAAAGGTGTCCTTCCTACTTGTATTTTCCAGATTTGAAAATATACTTTTCTTCCCGGAAAATCCAAATCAAGTTTTATTGCTTCTCCTTTATCATCTTTAACCAATGTCATCGGCTGGTTATAAAAATCGGTGAGTTCGTATCTTTCCTGCTGCCAGCCGTCGGAAGTTAAATACTGCTGGAAATATCCTTCTTTATAGCACAATCCCACTCCAACCAATGGAATTCCCAGATCGCTTGCAGATTTAAGGTGATCGCCTGCTAAAATTCCCAAGCCGCCGGAATAAATCTGCAGGCATTCGGTTAATCCGAATTCTGCCGAAAAATATGCAATAAATGAATTGCCTTCCGATTTATAATTCCGCTGATACCAGTTTACTTCGTTTATATAATTTCTTAAATCGAGCAAGGCACGGTTCATATGCGAAATAAATCCGTCGTCTTTTACAACTTCTTTTAATCTTTCCTGCGAAATTTTGCCAAGTAAAAGAACAGGATTATGATGTGTTGTTTCCCAAAGTTTGTTATCGAGCCTTCTGAAAAGCTCTATTGCGTCTTTATTCCACGACCAGTAAAGGTTTTTTGATATTTCAATTAAAGGTTCAAGTTTTTCTGGTAACGAAGGGGCAACATTGAAATTTCCTTTAAAATCTATCATATTTTTTACTCCTTGAATTTCGTTAAAATTATAAATTCCAATAATTTTGTAAACTTAATTGAATTGTTCTAAATATATAAAAAAATATTTCCAAAATGAATAATAAATATTAAATATTTTCCAGCATTTTATTAAGAAACAATTTATTTTTCTCTAATATTCTAAGATTATCGTCTGTTTTTACCGGTTTGTTATATTTTTAATCAAGTTCGTTTATTGCGTTTATTCGGCAGACTGTAAAACT
>CAYTFZ010000138.1:0-5531 GCA_964437215.1 uncultured Melioribacteraceae bacterium
TTGTAAAGTAAAAAATGAAAAAAGTGAAAAAAGGGACGAGGGACGAAGGACGGGGAAAAGCAAAGCGCAGAGAGCAAAAGCAATAGCACACAGCCTGCCCGGCGCAGACGGGATGACACGGATCCGGCAGAGCCAGTCAAAGCCTGGCAAGCCGGACAAGTGAAACTGATTTTCACGCAATAAGTTTTAAAATCCCCTCTTGAGAGGGGTGCAGGGGTGTGTTAATGTAAAACATGCGACAGGCTGATTCTTACTCTGTTTTTACATCGATTTACAGGATAAACAGGATGGGGAAACAGTTCTTAGCTTTCAGTTATATGTTTTAAGTAAAAACTGCGAAATTAAAATATTTACTAGGAAGTTGTACCTATTTGGAACTATGCAAATAGTTTGTTTTTAGAGCGAAAACGAAGATAAAGTGAATTTTATGAAAACATATAGGTATTAATACCTATTTACATTTGTTTTTTATTATTGTAATTTCAGGTGTGAATTTTTCAGGTAATTATTCGGTACTACAGACAGACAACTTTAAATGGCAAAAACAAACAACAGCAACAACGAACCGGTTGAAAAACAACTTTGGAAAGCGGCGGATAAATTAAGAAAGAACATTGATGCTGCTGAATACAAGCATATTGTTCTGGGTTTAATATTCCTCAAATACATTTCCGATGCGTTTGAAGCGCACTACGAAAAGTTGAAAGAAGGTAAAGGAGAATATGACGGAGCTGATCCTGAAGACCGCGATGAGTACAAAGCTGAAAACATTTTCTTCGTACCTCCTTCTGCCCGCTGGTCATATTTACAGAAACGGGCAAAACTGCCTGAAATTGGAAAAGATGTCGATTCTGCAATGGATTCGATTGAAAGAGATAACGCTTCGCTTAAAGATGTACTGCCAAAAGTTTTTGCAAGAGGAAATCTCGACCCCGCAAGTCTTGGCGGATTGATAGATCTTATAAGTAATATATCAATGAATGAAGGCAATGGCAAAGGTGATTTTCTCGGTAAAACATTTGAGTATTTTCTAGGTGAATTTGCTTTAGCTGAAGCCAAGAAAGGCGGACAGTTCTATACTCCCCGTTCTGTTGTTGAAATGCTGGAACCATACAAAGGGCGCGTACTCGATCCCTGCTGCGGTTCGGGCGGAATGTTTGTTCACTCCGAAAAATTTGTAGAAAACCACCAGGGTAAGGTAAACGATATTTCTATTTACGGACAGGAAAGCAATCAAACAACATGGCGGCTGGCAAAAATGAATCTTGCCATACGCGGGATTGACAGTTCGCAGGTTAAGTGGAATAATGAAGGTTCTTTCTTAAATAACAGTCATAAAGATTTGAAAGCTGATTATGTAATTGCAAATCCGCCGTTTAACGACAGCGATTGGAGCGGCGATCTTTTGCGAAAAGACGGAAGATGGAATTACGGCATTCCGCCTGTGAATAATGCTAATTACGCTTGGATACAGCATTTTATTTATCATTTAAGTCCGGGCGGACAGGCAGGATTTGTTCTTGCCAAAGGCTCGCTTACTTCCAAAACATCCGGCGAAGGAGATATCAGGAAAGCTTTAGTTGAAGCCCGTTTGATTGACTGCATTGTTAATCTTCCGGCAAAACTTTTTTTAAATACACAAATACCGGCAAGCCTGTGGTTTTTAAGCCGGAATAAAGAAAATGGAAAATTCCGGAACCGGAAAGATGAAATACTATTTATTGATGCACGGAATTTGGGGTATTTAATTAATAGAAGAACCCGCGAACTTTCGGAAGAAGATATACAAAAAATTGCCGGTACTTACCACGCCTGGCGTTCAATAAGTCCCCTCTCGGGAGGGGATTTAGGGGTGGGTTATGAAGACGAAAAAGGTTTCTGCAATGCTGCTTCTATTGAAAGAGTGAGAGAACTTGATTACGTGCTTACACCCGAACGCTATGTTGGCTTGCCCGATGATGAAGATGATTTTGATTTTAACGAGAGGTTTACAACACTTAAAGCCGAGTTTGATGAACAGCTTAAAGAAGAAGAAAATTTAAATGAACTGATAAAACAAAATTTAGCTAAAATTACACTTAATAACTGAAACTTTTTCACTTACAATTGAAAGTAAATTATATGATTTCTTATTTTACTTTTGTGGATATAAGTAAAATATAAATATCCATATTTTAGTTTGAGGAAAGAATGAATTTAAAAGATTTCGTTGCCGGTTCTCATAAAAAGGGGTACGAATATCAATACTTCCTACCGGAAAAAATTAATCACCCGTTTGTTTGGACAGATGAGGTAATTAATGAGCTTCTTGAAAAGGCATCTCTAAAACTGGGTGAACTTAATTCATTCTCTAAATTCGTACCTGATATTGATATGTTCATCATTATGCATATTTACAAGGAAGCAGTTGTTTCAAGCAAAATTGAAGGAACTAGAACAAGCATAAAAGATGCGCTGGTTGACGCAAAAGATTTGTCACCGGAAAAACGAGATGATTGGCTTGAAGTTAATAACTATGTTAAAGCGATGAACAACGCAATCGAGGAATTGAAAAATTTACCTATGTCTAATAGGTTAATAAAAAATACTCATCAAATCTTGTTGTCATCTGGTAGAGGAGAATATAAAAGTCCCGGTGAATTCCGTGTCTCTCAAAACTGGATTGGCGGTGCCGGCTTAAAAGATGCCATCTTTATTCCGCCTTCTCACGAAGAGCTGCCCGATTTACTCTCTGATTTTGAAAAATTTCTTAACAACCAGGATATAAGCATACCGCACCTTATCAGGGTAGCTATTGCCCACTATCAATTCGAAACAATTCACCCATTCCTTGACGGTAACGGCAGAATAGGAAGACTGTTAATTACTTTATACCTTGTATCGAGCGGAATACTTGAAAAACCACTGTTATACTTATCGGAATTCTTTGAGAGGAACAAAACCTTATATTATGATAACCTGACATTTGTAAGAACTAAAAACGATTTGGGTCAATGGTTAAAGTATTTCCTTACCGGGGTAATTCAAACATCGGAAAAATCGGTTAATACTCTTAAAGAAATTGTTGAACTTAAAAGCACTATTGAAAAAAATAAAATTATTGGGCTCGGAAGACGCTCGCAGAATGCGTTAAATTTATTTCACTATCTTTTCAGCAAACCGATAGTATCAATTAATGATGTACAGAATGCGGTTAATCTTTCACCAAAAGCAGCCAATGATTTGGTAAAGGTGTTTTTAGATAACGATATACTAACAGAAGTTACCGGCTATCAAAGAAACCGCATTTTTGTATTTGAGAAATACCTTAGGATGTTCTACAGTAATGAACATTAATCATATAAAAAAAATTATATATACCGTTTAATATGTATATAAAATTGGAGTTTGTATATATGTCCCGTAAAATAGATATAGGAAATATGCGTTTTTTAACATTGCCGGCGTTTATTAGCCAAAGTAACTGTGGGAATTTGCAGATTAAAAAGGTTGCGACGTTGTGGATAGAAGCGCAGCCCGCGATATTCTGGATGAATTATTTGATGAAATTGATGTGGAATTGGAAAAGCTTGACAGGCTTATGACGCGGTATGAAAATAAAGACAGTGAGCTTTTTAACATGTACGTGAATGCCCGGAATTTAAGGGATAAAGCCACAAGAAAAAGAGAAAAACCGGAAGCAGTTAGTGAAACAATAAATAATTAAGCAATAAAATAAATCGGGATATAAATTAAGGGCGGAAACGCCCTTTTTTTAATTAAGAATTATTGTAAAGTAAAAAATGAAAAAAGTGAAAAAAGGGACAGGGTGAACGGTGAAGGGTAAAGGGAAAGAAAAACACGGATAGCTGATAACGCTACGCCCGATGCGCCGCAGTCGGCTGTTTTTTTTGTAAAGGGGCAATGTTGGGAAAGAGAAAGAAAAAAAGCAAAAAAAGTTTACAAGTTTTGGTATTATTTATTTAAGTTATGACCAAGAAAAATAATTTAATTAAAGTTTAACTAATGATTATTTAAGGGATTGCGTAAAAACAAAGGTTGCGGCAAGTGTAAAAAGACAGCGACACAGCAAATTGACAATGTAAACGGAAGATTAAACTTGGAATGAAAAACGTAACAGACAGACAAATACCACGCCGCTCATTGCCGATCAGAGTACATTATTTACAATTTTGCTTAAAACAAAGGCAATATGCTATTAGATAATAAAACCAAGACTGAAGACAGCGAATTTTACAAAGTATTCGACTTTATTAAAAACTATACAGAAAAAGGCGAACTTGACATTGTTACCGGCTTTTTCTCAATTTATGCTTTTACGTTGATGAAGGATGATGTAAATCAAGCGGAGAAATTCAGGTTGATTTTGGGAAACCTTATGCAAGAAGAATCCCAACTTAATAAAATTATTGACTTGCTTAACGGAGACCCAAGTATCACAAGTACATTTACTTTAAGTGCTTCGGCCCAAAAAGCAGTTGAATTTTTACAACAAGACAAAGTTTTGGTTAAAACAATTCAGAGAAATTTTTGTCACGCTAAAGCATACATTTATAACGACAAAGACACAAGAAAAAACTTTCATATTATTGGCAGTTCTAACTTGACAGATGCCGGACTTGGAATTAAAGACAGCAGCAATATTGAGTTAAACACCGCTTCAACAGGTAACGACAACGATTATAAAGAAATAAAAAAATGGTTCAAACATCAATGGGATAACATTGCACAGGAAAAAATTGAGCTGCCCGATAAAACTAAAGTTGATGTAAAAAAACATTTGATTGAGCTTATTACAAACCTTTGGAAACCTTGGGAGCCAATTGATTTATACTATAAAGTCCTTTACGAATTATTCAAAGACGATTTACTTGCTCTTTCTACTGATGCTGAATTTAAACGTGAAATTGCACATTTAGAGGAAACAATTATTTATAAAACTTTATTCCCTTACCAACAAAAAGGTGCAATCAGTTTGATTAAAATGCTCCAAAAATTCAATGGAGCAATTCTTGCCGATGCAGTTGGTTTGGGTAAAACGTGGACTGCTTTAGCTGTAATGAAATATTTTGAAACAAAAGGTTACACAGTAGTTTTATTTTGCCCCAAAAAATTAAGAAATAATTGGGAGCAATACCAATCTCACAGAGGTTCAAGGTTTGAACGAGACGAGATTGAATATTTTGTCAGAAACCATACTGACCTTCAAGACGAAAGATTAACAACTGGTTACCCTGATTTTCCACTTATTAAAATTCAACGGAAACAAAAGTTGCTAATCGTTATTGATGAAAGCCACAATTTGCGGAATGACAAATCTTCTCGCTACAAATTTTTAGTTGATAATGTTTTAATGCCCGAAAGAATTAAACGAGATGTAAAGGTTTTACATCTTTCAGCAACACCTATCAATAATAAATTGATGGACATCAGGAATCAGTTTAAATTGATGACCAAAGGTCAAGATGATGGTTTCAAAGAAACTGATTTGGAAATTGAAAGTTTGGAAAACATTTTCAGGAATGCTCAAA
>CAYTFZ010000139.1:0-5496 GCA_964437215.1 uncultured Melioribacteraceae bacterium
GTAAATTGCTCTTTTAGCGTTAATATTGATTTAATTCTTATTATTAGTCCGATTATTACAAAAATTGACCCGATGGCAAAAAAAGTATCCCAATGGTAAATTCTGCCAATTTTTGTAGCAGCAATACTGAAAGAAAGTGAATATCCAAGTGAAATGAAAATAGCAAGTATCCAAACGCTCAACTTGTCGTTTGATTTTATGACTTTCCGTTCATGTCTTTTTCTCAAACTCATAAATATCTCAAAAAACCCATATAAAAAAGTGAAAGAGAAAATTATTATCAATTTAGTATTCATAGCTCCAACATTTTGTTTATTAACTCATATTATAAGTTGACCATAATCCGTTGCCAACTTTCGTGTTTCAGTGAACAATCCTTCTATCTCAAAGTCGCGATCCTTGTAACATTTTATTACCTGCTGGTTGAAATCAAATATGCCTAAATCCAAGCGATGTAATTGCAATTCTTCAAACACAATCCTGATTAACTCCTTTATTATTGTTTTTCCAAATCCTAAGTTTCTGTTTTGTTTATCACCAATTAATACACAGCAAATTCTTGCATTACTGTTTTAAGTATCAATATTATCCTATAACTTCGTCTGTCCCGGAATTAACAACTATTCAAACAAAGGTAATGTAAAAATAAAACTTGTTCCAATATTTAACTTACTTTCGATTTTCAATTCTCCTCTGTTTTGTGCAATAAAATTTTTACATAATTTTAATCCTAAACCTGTTCCTTTTTCATGAGCAGTACCATGAGTGGAATAGAATTGATTATCTGACATTATCTTTTCGATATTTTCTTCTGAAATTCCTAATCCTGTATCACTAATTTTAATCTCCAAATATTTGTCTTTTTGTTGAAGCTCAATGCGAATAAAACCACCATTGCCAGTAAATTTAAGTGCATTCGACAATAGGTTGCGAATAATCAATTTTATCATATCTTCATCTGCATAAACTTTATATGTATTCGAAAAGTCCGCAATAATTGAAATACCTTTTTGTTTTGCCCTATATTTAATATTTATAACATTTTCCTCAATAATCGAGTTGAGCTCAATAAATTGCGGATTATATTGTATTTGTTCTCTATTGAACATTGCCCAATTCAATAAGTTTTCAAGCAGTTGAAATGTACTTTTTGACAGCTCCTTTTGAGAGTTTAGAAACATAGAAAGAGTTTCTTTATCTAATTCTTCTTTTTCTGTCATCATTTCCGATATTTGCATCATTGAACCGATCGGTCCTCTAAGATCGTGAGCAATTATTGAAAAAAATTTGTCTTTTGTTCTGTTTAGATTGCGCAAATCCTCTTCAATTTTTTTCTGATTATCTATATCGATATGCGTTCCAATAGCTCTACATGGCTGGTTATTTTTATCGAACTCGATTATCTTCCCTCTATCATAAACCCATTTCCATTTCCCCGATTTTGTTAAAAAACGATGCGTACTCTCATAATATTCGCTTTTTCCTGCGATATGATTTTTCAACTCTTGCATTACCCTTGGCATATCATCGGGATGGACACGTTCTTCCCAAGATTTAACTTTAGGTTCAATTTCATTTTGATTGCAGCCAATCATTTTGCACCATATGTCATTAACAAAAAGCTCTCCTGTTTGAATATTCCAATCCCACAAACCAGCTTGCGTATTTTCAATCGCTAATTTCTGGCGGATTTCGCTTTCGATAAGCTGTTTCTGAAATATATGACGGTCGAAATAGTTTGAAATCATGCCTGAAATTGTACGTAAAAGTTCTACTTCTTCATTTTCCCAGATTTTTTCGCTTTTACACTCATCAAATCCGATAAACCCCCAAAAGCGGTTGTGTACAAACAGTGAAAAAACCAGGATTGACTTAATTTTCCGGGGTTCGAGAATATCAAAAATATCTGTTGGCAGTTCGTTAATGTTTGTTGAAAATATTTCTCCTTCTTTATTTAGTATTGATTTCCATGAAGGTGTTTTTTTATAAAAAATACTCGGTTGAACCTGAATGCTATGATCAAGATCTTTATTGCGCCATTCAAAAGTTATTGATGTTTCTGTTCCCAAAAAATTATCTTCGCATATATACACACGACTTACATCCGTATGTTTTCCAATAAGTTCTAATGTTTTGTTTATTTTTTTGTCAAACTCGTCTATCGATATTAACTTTTGCGAAATATCGGCAAGCAGAATTTGCTGTTTAAGACTTTTTTTTAATTTTTCTTCTGCCAGTTTTAATGCAGTAATATCAATTGCCGAAGTAAGTAAGTAGCTGTATGTTTGAATCTTAATTACTGACAAAGAGAAAAGACAATAAATTATCTTGTTGTCTTTACAACGAACAGTAACATATTCATTCTCTATTATCTTGTTTTCTTTAATTTTTTTAGAAAGCTCTCTTCTTTGATTATAGTCATAAAATAGATTTAGTTCCTTAGAGCTTTGACCAATAATTTCCGATTTATCATAACCAAGTTTATCTAAAAACGTTTTATTTACATTAACAAAAACACCTGTATCTATTTCAGAAATCGCCATTAATGCCTGATTGTTATCAAATACACGGTAAAATTTTTCTTCTGAAAGAGATAATTCAGATAGATTTCGACTTAATCCTATCAATACTTTTTCATTATTCCATTGCCCATGGTATATCTTTGTTTCAACGGGGATATGCGCCCCAGACTTTGAAAGCAATGGAAGAGGACAGGATTCTCGTTTTCCTTCAATCATTAGTTTTACTATCTCGCCAGCTTTCTCTCTAAACTCTTCAGGATGGACTAATAGCACATTTACACCATTAAGCTCCTCTTTTGTATATCCGAGATAAGAAACCACTGCATCATTTATTTCAACTATGTTTCCATTTAAATCCAAAATGAATAAAAAGTCGTTTATAGAATTAAAGAGATTTTTAAAATTTTCTTGATCGGCATTCATTTCTGCATTCTTTTTCATAAGTAAATGTGTCCCTATTTTGCAGTTATTATTTCACCTAATTTTGTTTTTACTCAACACTGTTTAATTAAAACAAAAATATTTATCGCGCCTATAACTTACAAAAATAACACTTAAATGGAAAACAAGTGGTAAAAAATTTCTGTTTGCTATTGTGATGCTGTAAAAACTGCGTTGTATGAATTAAATTACTTGTTCACTTCTTTTCAAATGGACTTGACATAAATATACTTGGCATCGCCGGGAGCATAAAAATCTTCGAGAACAGCGCCTTCTTTATATCCGTTATTTACATAAAAAGCTCTTGTTGGTTCGTACTGTCCGCGTCCCGAAGTTTCTGCGTAAATATTGCGCCCGCCCATTCCGGCAATTATTTTCTCAGTTTCTACGTTTAATATTTTCCCAATTCCTTTTCCACGGAAATTTGAATGTACCGCAATCCAATAAAGATCAAAACTATGTTTTGTTGCAGGAATAGAACCAAAGCAGGTATAGCCGACAATTTCGTTTTCGATTTCGGCAAACAGAAAAAAGTAGCCGCTTTCTATTCCTTTCGCCAGTCTTTCTTCAACAAGTTCGCGGGCAATTGAAATTTCATCTTCCGAAAAAAAACCGGTCGAACGGACAATCTCTTCAACTTTTAATTCGTCGCCGGAGAGCACATTTTCTCTGAATCTAATGTTTGATATAATCATTTAATTTCCGTTATTTATATTGACCTGAATGAAAACCTGACCACAGTCCCTTAAAAAAATGTCTTGCATTAACACCCAACGACCTCACCATATAGCCGCCTTCCTGAACAACAAGAGTGGGAATTTCCAAAGCTCCTATCATTTTCCCGTTTTGCTCAAAATCTTCAGACCTTAAATTCCAGGTTCCTGTAGGATCACCTTTTGCAGTATCAAGTCCAAGGGCGATTATCAGGTAATCAGGATTAAACTTTCTAATCTTTTGAACTGCTTGTGCCAGGGTGTTCCTGTATTTCTCACCATCAAGATGTTCCTGCAGAGGATAGTTAATGTTAAAACCCTTTCCTTCTTCCTCTCCTGTTTCTTCCTTGAATCCGTTAAAATAAGGGTAGGCAAATTTTGGATGACCATGAATAGAAATTGTAAGCACATCTTTCCTTTTGTAAAAAATATTCTGCTGTCCGTTGCCGTGGTGATAATCGATATCAAGAATTACGACTTTTCCTTTTTCGCTTAAAAAATTAGCTGCAACAGCTGCCGAGTTAAAATAACAGAATCCACCGAATGCTTTATGTTCAGCGTGATGACCGGGAGGACGAACCAGCGAATAAGCAAGATAAAATCCTTCAGCAAGTTTATCAGCTGCAGTTAATGTACAGTCAACAGCACGTTTGGCTGCAAGATAAGCATTATGATTGATTGGTGTAAAAGTATCAATACAATAATATCCTGCGCGAATCGGAAGATCAACCGGGGGTCGTTTTCCATTCCTTATAGGAAAAACATAGGGATAAATTGACTTATTTGCTGGGACATTCTCGGATACTTTTTTCAGATATTTAACATATTCCGGACTATGTACTTTCCTTATATAAAGTTCGCTGAACCTGTGTGCAGGTATCTGCCGGAAAATACCCATCGGCAAAATATCTTTCAGAATCGATTTAATTCTAACTGGAGACTCAACGTAACCCTTTTCACGTATGTGGTGTATATCGTGTTTATCATTAATAACAAGAATAATTTTACTTTCGCGGGAAATTCCTGATATTTTTTCAACCGAAACTTTTTTATTATATTTAAAAGGGCGCAGTTGAACCGGATCTTCTTTCACCGAATCCTTTACTTTTTTGATGTATTCCGGCGAACAAATGTCGCCGTATTTTCTTTCCAGTATTGCACCAATAATATCTTTCAGCTCTTTTTTTCTTAGCGGCTTTCCTGTCCCGAGGTCATCAAAAACCAGATGGGGAGGACATACATCTGTCTCAAATACTGGTGTTTCATATGCAGTGTTTATAATTGGACGCGCGCCGTATGCCTCGTAAAATTTTAATCTGGCTGCATTTTGTTTAATTACTGATTTATCATTACATATTGAAAGTGAATCCGGAAGACATTCAAAAAAAATCCCAACAACACTTAATTGCCGTGCGGTTTCACGAATACTTTCGTAGAGGGCTCCTCCTATTCCTCTTCCGGTGCTACCTTTTTGAGCTGAAATGAAATCGAGATATGCAAACTTAAAATCTGGTGCATGATGAACAATTGCAAAACCTTTTACATTTCCCTGTGTGTCATCAGCAATAAACAATATTGATTTTAGCAGGTATTTTACGGGATTGCGTAATTGTTCGGAAATGTTTGTTATTTTTTCTTCAGCAAGCGCTTCAAACTGCTGCCTTAAAATTACTTGTATCTGCTTAATTATTTCTTTATTCTGCCTGGTATAATCATCGTATATCCTTCTTATTCTAAACAATTTTAACACCTCAATTCTTTATTTAATCCGGGAATATCATACATAATCCTTTTAATCATTTCAGTGTAATTTATTAGCG
>CAYTFZ010000140.1:0-5494 GCA_964437215.1 uncultured Melioribacteraceae bacterium
TCGCTTACCTTTTCAAGTTCATCGTATTCAAGCGCGTTACCAAAAAGTTTATTCGGCGCAAAAATATCAAACTGGTCTTCATCCCTTTTTTCTTCGGTTACTTTATAAAGTCCGGCAATAAGTTTTTCGGGGGCAATGTGTTCGTACCGGTACAGAGAGCGTATATCAACTTTAAGCAGTTCTTCGCGGTCGTCGTTTCCGTATTTGTTCATCCAGTAAAGTTCCGGGTCTTGTCCGCGATGGGTCACCGGGTTTAACGGCAGTTCAAGCGTTTCCTTTCCCTGCGCTACTTTATTGCTTGCGTTTTCGTAACCTGCTTCTTCCTTCGAGGGGATGTGCGCCCTTGTTCCGTGGTGATGAATTGAATCGATTTCTTTTGCCATAGTTATTGTTCTGCTTGTTTTTCATTTACAATTAGTTGGAACGAAACATTTTCCTTAATCATTTCAGTAACATTGATAGTAGGCAGCAAAAATTTATTAAATTTTGTATTTTCAGTTTTAGTATGTAAAATTCCACGCAATGTGCCAACAGTAAGCATTGCAAGGTGCGCAATAAATCCCTGGGGAAATTCAACAGATGTTCCTTCAGGATTGATAAGCTTTTCCCAATCTTCTTTCACAATTAAAAAATCACAACAAGCTTCCACTATAAGAAAAGGAACTTTTTCCTGTTCGAATACTATTTTCATAAAAACAGCAATTATGTGTGCTTGAGTATTGGATTTAATATTAACCGAAATAGTAAAATTTGCAGGTTTGCCATCCTGATATGAAGTTTCTATTGTGGCAAATTGTTCAGTTTTTATTCTGGCTAAGCCAAAACTTATTTTTATTTCATCTTTTTTCATTACGCCACCATATCATAAGGCCATTCTGAGATACCAGGTTTACCATCATCATCTGCATTGCAGCACGGCAGTTCATTAGAATAATCTTTACCAGGCACTGATTCAGTACCCAAATATGCCTCCCCTCCAGTAGGTACAGCTTCAGCTTCATATATAAAGCTCGTCACTTCAATTAGCTGTATATCAAGCGCTGTTTCCAGTTTTGTAATTGTTTCAAGCGAAAGATTTTCGCTTCCTTTTACAATTTTATTTACGTACTGGGGACTAACACCCATCTTTTCAGCAAGTTCTTTCTGCGAAACACCTTTTTTCCTGAGTGTCCTAAGTACTTTTAGTGCAATCTTTCCCGAAATATCGAGCCATTTTTCATTATCAATTCTCCACTGAGCTTCTTCCATCCATTTAGTATCGGGAATTGCATCAGCAAAAAGTCTTTTTACATTCTCATTCATTTCTTCATTTTTTATCATTCTTCACTCCTAATTATATCGCTGTAATAAAAATCACTTTCTTCAATAAGGTAGTTTTCTTTCAAATATTTTTTTGCAATTTCAAGTTTTTCCAATTCCTTTATTAAGTGTTCTCTATCATTCATTGTTTTTGTTAATTTTATAGCTCCGCCGGTAATTACAAATCTGTTTGGCGAAATCCTGATGGCATAGATTCTTAACCATGATTTATTCCTTAAACCATAGGCTTTTTGTCTTTCAAGGGTAATGTCAAAACTATCGGAAATAAGTGGTTTGAATATGTTTTGTAATACTTCATCTGTATTAGTCTGTCCTTTAGTTGCAAGCTCAAAGATTCTTTTTTCTGTCTTTTTAGCATCATCTATTGTTAATAAAACAGCATTCTCTATTTCTGTTTCTTCATAAAATCCGCTGTTTAAGTCAATTAAATTATCTTCAAAGAAGCTTTCTAAAAACTCATAATCTTTCCAAAGATTAAACAAATTTCTGAACTCGTTTTCTTCCTTGTCATCAAACTGAACTGCCAAAAGACTGTTTTTAACGATTTCAAATATACTTAAAATTTCCATTAAATCAACTTATAGGTTTATTATCGCATTTATTAATTGATTCTTTATATCTCTTATATCATTTGCAATTTCAATAAAATGCCATTCTTCGTAATCATATTTCTCTTTAACTGCATTAACTGCCGGAAGCCACCTGTTTAATACGTACCATTTTTTTTCATCCTTATCCGTATTCATCCCGGATATTTCAATCATCAGGTTTTTAAGAATGCCTTTTGAATTTTTTACTTTAACTATAAAATCAGGGAAATATCCTTTATCGTTTCCATCCTTAACATAAGGTATTCTGAAACCGAGAAACTGATTTTTCGCATAAGAAACAACTTCAGGAATTTCTTCAAGGGTTTTGGCGCATATACCTTCCCAACCGGAATCCATTGCAACGTAATTAATATGGCTTTTCTTTGCCTCATATACTTCTTTTGATGTATTCCCGTGGACATATTTGGTACTACCAAACCTGTTATAAAAATTGAAGACAGGTTTGATATACTCGGATGTATTGATATGGGTATTAATCCCCCGTGCAATATGATCCACAACTTTTTTTGGTTCTTCAAAATAAATTAGTTTCTTGTAATTTTTATCGCTGATGTTTAGAACTAAAAGCTTGTTGTTATACCAATATTCAACTATTTTTTTCAAACGGTTGAATTTGTGAAATTTGGGAGTCCCATCATCATCTGAAAAATGATATTTTATCAATTCTTTGGTAAAAAGAAAAGTAATTTCCTGCTCTCGTTTTTCAAGTACGCTTTTAACTTGCATTTTCTCTTCTTCCGGTGTAAATGCAGAACCAAGAATTGTTTCAACAGGAAATTTTGATCCGTCAATTTCAAAATTTTCAATGTCTGTAAAATCAAATTTTATTTCATCTTCTTCGTATTCTACCCTGTAACCGTCAATATTTGGAAACTCGATTTCATATTCTTCCTGTCTTTCCGGAATAGAATGAATGTGAGTATATTCTTTTGGTTCACCGGGCTCGGCAGTTCCGCCTTTGAAAAACTTGAAAGGAACCCCGATTATATGTGCGTATTCGGGTGGAAATTTTTCTATTACAATTTTTCTTTTATCAATAGTAGGATTTCCTTCTTTATCATATCCCTGCAAAAAATAATTCATCCTTCTTAAAGCGCGTCCTGCAACCTGCTCGCATAATAATTGCGAACCAAATGCCCTAAGCCCCATAATATGTGTTACAGTATTGGCATCCCATCCTTCTGTCAGCATCGAAACTGAAACTACGCAGCGGATATGCGCGCCAAGTTTGCCGGGCGCTCCTACCGTATTTACTACTTCTCTGAGAATTTCGGCATCTGATATCTTATCTATTGAACCCTGACCGTGTAAATTTGCATAATCGCGCTTAAATTCTTCAATTTCAGAGGAGAATATTTTTTTAAATTCATCGTTTATCTGACCGCTTTCTTCAAGCGCTTCCGAATCAATCAATAGCGTGGGAGCTTTACGTTTCAGTAAACCCGATTTTTCGTAGTTTGAAAACAAATCATAATTTCCCGGAATAACTTGTTTTTCGCCAAGTTTATTTTCAAATTCATAACCGGCAATGAACTTGTACACTTCCTTTGAAACAGATGTGTTATTGCAAACAGCTATAAAAACAGGCGGTTTTGTAAACAAGGAAGTTGTTTCTTCACCTTTGTTACGGAGATTTTGATAATAATTAAGATAGTGATTATAAAATTGGTCTAATGCTCCTTTTACTAATGTTGGCAATTTAGGAGGTTCTTCAGTTATTGATTTACCTTCTTCTTTCGCCTCTTTTTTCCTTGTTTTTTGTCCTTTTTTGGGTAGTTCTTCTTTTACGTGTTCATATAAATTTCTAAGCTTTGGCATTGTCAATTCGTGTGTGCTGTCGGCCTCAGGTAAGAAAGGTATTTTTACAAGTCCTGATTCTATCGCTTCAATCAAACCAAAATCCGAAACAACCCATCCAAATAAACTGTATGCGTTGTATCCGGACCCTTGAAGATAATATGGCGTTGCAGATAAATCATAAACAGTTCTAATCTTGTATCGCTTATTTAGTTCTGCTAATCCGGTAAACCAAACAGCAGCTTTTGCATTTTCATCAGTTTCACTGTCAGTGGTTTTACCCTTTGATTTTGGTAAATAACAGTGGTGGGCTTCATCGTTGAATATCAGCAATCTGGAATCGGGCTTAAATTTACCTAAAACTCTTTTAATAACTTGATTGTAATCTTCTTTAGGCTCAAATTTAATAGCTTTATTGCTTTCATCAAATCCTGCTATTTTCCCATCAAAAGGCGACTTTTTATTCCCTTGTAGTGTTCTTGGTTCAAATGAATGATAATTGGTTATAATAATTCTTGAATTAATGCCTTCTAATTTAGGTTTTAAATTTTCAGGTACAAGTTTACGTTGAAAATAATAATCTTTACGTTCAATTTCAGATTTAGCAGTTTTATCAACAAATAAAACTCCAAGTCTGTCGCGGATTGTAACGCCAGGAGTTACTATTAAGAAATAATCTGCAAATCTGGTATCTTGTCTGTATTCCTGCCTGTTAAAAAAATTGTAAACTATTAAAGCAGCCATTACTACAGTTTTTCCTGTTCCGGTTGCCATTTTAAATGCAATCCGGGGTAATTGATTTGCTTTTTCCGGACTGACTTCTTTTTGTTCACTAGCAATCAAATTAAGTATATGTTGTCCGGCATTGCTTTTTTCAGCAGCTTCATTTAGCCATATTGCAGTCTCTATCGATTCCTGCTGAGCAAAAAACAATTTCTCAACTGCATGTCTTTCTTCATTGTTAAACCAGAAATTTAACAGCTCGCTGCTTACTCTTGTTGTATGGGGATAATTACTTTCGCGCCATTTTTTTATTTCTTGTCTTAACAGATTTACAATATGTCCGCTATATTCTTCTCTGTGATCGTTTATAGAAAAAATTGACCCCTGGCTGCTTTGCCGGGAAGGAATCACATTTAAATCAGGTGTAAATATCCGCCTTCCTTCAATAATTTTTTCATAATCCAACTCACCTTGGTCGTTGGTAGAATAGTGAAGAAGCGGTTCGGAATATGGACAGTTAAGTATTGGATTATTATTCATCAGATTTTATCAGTAAAATTTTAAAAGTCGAATTATACTTTTCAATATTGCCCCATATTAAAAACATTCATCTCCGTTCGAGTTGTTGCTAAAATAATAAATTATATTCAAAAAGACATAATAAAAATTTGGAAATATTTTTAAAGCTAAACTGCCTTTCCTTACGCAAAACCCCGTTTTCAGCCCAAAAATGGCATAAAGCTATTTACTTATATTAAAATGCTGTTTCCGCCGGGCAAATACCTATTTCCGTTTGGTAAAATGCTATTTACTTTCTGCAAATATCTGTTTCCGTTCTTCAATATTCTATTTACTTTCTTTAAAATTCAACTTCCGTTCTTTAAAAACCGACTTCCATTCTTTAAAATGCAATTTCCGTTTGGTAAAAAGGAATTTGCATTTTGTAAACTTCTATTTCCATCGGGCAAAATTATGTTTCCTTTCCGCAAAAAGGTATTTCCATCGGGTAAAATTCTGCAATCCTTTCTTTCCCAGCCTCTTGG
>CAYTFZ010000141.1:0-2315 GCA_964437215.1 uncultured Melioribacteraceae bacterium
GCTTGCAAGTCGTCTTTATCCGGACCCTGCACGCGCACGGTTTCATCCATAATTTGCGCGTTAACTTTAAGTTTAGATTCTTTAATAAGCTTGGTAATGTGTTTTGCATTATCTTTCGAAATTCCGCTTTGTAGTTCAATGACCTGTTTTAATCTGCCGTTAGCCGCAGGTTCTGCCTCCTTCGTTTTTAACGATTTCAGTGAAAGTCCGCGTTTTATAAATTTAGATTGAAGTATATCGAAAGAAGCGCGCAAAGTGTAATCATCTTTTGTGTTTATGTTTATCAGCTTGTCTTTTTTGTTAAGTTCCAGCGTTGTGTGCGAATCTTTTAAATCATATCTTTGAATAATTTCCTTGGTCGATTGGTTAATTGCGTTGTCAACTTCCTGAAAATCAATTTCGGAAACCACGTCGAATGATGAATTTTTTGCCATTTTTAAATTCCTTTAAATAATATTAACTACCCTAAAACTATAAGATACAAACAATATATGCAAGAATTAAGAACTGCCGGATAATTCTGAAATCCTGAAAAGATAAAATTGACAATTGCCGTTATTTATTTTAGCTTTGCAGTTAACTTAAACGATTACTTTAACTCAGTTCTAAGAAGAAAATTTGTTATAAATGGTATGAAATATTTGCAATATTTTTAATGATTTTCCTGTAAAGTGTTGCTGAAAATTCTAAAAGTTTACAAAATAGAACGCAAGTGTTTTAATCAAACGTTGGATAATTTATGAAACTGTATGCGCTGCTGATTTTAATATTTTTCACTTTTTATTTTTCTGCCTGCAAAATGAATGTTGATGATTTGGAAATTTCTCTTGTTAACAACCTAGATGCGGAAAGAAAAGCTGATATGATTTCAATAAGTATTGAGGAACTTAAAAGGCATAAAAATAATTTTCATCCGGGAAATTTTATAATAATAGATAACAGAACTGAACTTCCGTATCAAATAGAAATTGATGATTCCGGAAAAGAAATGCTGATATTCCCGGTTGATATGCCGGCAAAAAGTGAAAAAGTAATAAAAATTGAATACGGCAGCGGAGTGGAAAAGAATAATTATCGCGCGCAAACTTATGCCGAGCTTGCAATGAAAACCTCCGATGCTCCTGTTAACGGGATTTACCCGGGTGGAAATTTCGAGAAAGTATTTAAAATTAAAGTTCCCGGAATCCATAAAGACCACGACGCACTTTTCAAATATGAAGGTCCAGGCTGGGAAAGCGAATTGGTCGGCTACAGGTTGTATCTCGATAAAAGAAATGCGATTGATATTTTCGGAAAAGTTGAAAAGGGTTTATTTCTTGAAATGACAGGCATTCACGATACCGTTGCTGCGGATGATTCGTACCACAAAATGCAGACTTGGGGGATGGATATTTTTAAAGTCGGCAGCAGCGTTGGTTTAGGTTCGTTCGGAATGTTTGTAAACGATAAGATTGAAAAAGTGTCGGAAACCGACAGTGTGTTTTATGAACTGGTTTGCAACGGTCCGGTTAAATCGGGTATAAGACTAAATTATAACGGATGGAATGTTGCCGGTAAAAAATATGATTTACAATCCGATTTAACTATAAATGCAGGAAGCAGACTTACCCGGAATGATCTAAAAATAAATGCTGATGTACAAAACTTATCAACCGGTTTGGTTAAAAACGCTGATGCGCAGTATTTTGAAAAAATCAATACAAATGGCTGGTCGTATATAGCTCTCTACGGAAATCAATCCTTGAATAACGACAGTCTCGGGATAGCGCTTTTTTTCAATAAAAATGATTTTATTAAAACCGCTGAAGATGAAGAAAATCATATTTTGCTGTTAAAACCTTCAAACGGTAAACTGACTTATTATTTTTGCGCTGCCTGGGAAAAAGAACCTGAGGGAATAAAAAATAAAGCACAATTTGTTGAATATCTTGAGTCGGTAATTAACAAGCTGAATAATCCTGTAAAAGTAAATTATAACTGAGGAATAAAATGCAAAAACTTGAACTGAATGAAGATCGTTTTTTTGATGCAGAACCTTCGATAAGAAAAAACGCCAGAGAAATTTATTCATCAATTTGTAATCTTCCGATAATCAGTCCGCACGGGCATGTTGATCCAAATCTTTTCGTGGAAAACAAACCTTTTACAAATCCGGCAGAATTGTTTCTTATTCCCGATCATTATGTTTTCAGGATGTTTTATTCGCAGGGAATTCCCTTGGAAAATTTAGGAATTCCTACGGCTGACGGAAGTCCTGTTGAAACAGACCCGCGCAAAATCTGGCAGATATTTGCAGAAAATTATTATCTATTCAA
>CAYTFZ010000141.1:2415-4062 GCA_964437215.1 uncultured Melioribacteraceae bacterium
ACGGATTTAAATAATCCTTCGTGGAATGAAAATATTAAAGTTTTAGGAAAATTGACTGGAAAGGAAATCACGGGTTACAAACAATTTATTGCTGCGCTCGAAAACCGCAGAGAATATTTTAAAAGTTTGGGAGCAACATCAACCGATCACGGTTTGGAAATTCCTTATATGGCGCGGATTACTGAACAGGAAGCCGAAAAGATATTTCAAAAAGCTCTTGCCGGAAAATCCGATGCAGCTGATGCGAAAATATTTACAGCTCATATGATAATGGAAATGGGCAGAATGAGCTGCGAAGACGGACTTGTTATGATGATTCACGCCGGATGCTTGCGAAACCATAACAAGTATATTCTTAAAAAATTCGGCCCCGATAAAGGAGGCGATATTCCTGTTCAGGCAGAATATGTAAGAAATATGCAGGAATTTTTAAACGCTTACGGAAATGATCCAAGAATGACCGTAATTGTGTTTACGCTCGACGAGTCTGTTTATTCGCGCGAACTTGCGCCGCTTGCCGGTCATTATCCCGCAATGAAACTTGGTCCTGCCTGGTGGTTTCACGACAGCATTGAAGGAATGACGCGTTATCGCCAACTGATGACAGAAACCGGCGGTTTCTATAATACAGTTGGATTTATTGACGACACCCGCGCTTTTGTTTCAATTCCGGCACGGCACGATGTTGCACGCAGAATTGACTCTAACTTTCTTGGGAATTTAGTTGCCCGCCATATTATTTCGATGGATGAAGCGTTAAAAATAGCTTACGAATTAACAAACGGTCTCGTGAAAAAATCATTTAAATTTAACATTTAAGAAAAATGCAGAAGCAGGAAACGCTAAAAATATTTTTTGAAGAAAAAATTGTAGCTGTTGTAAGAGTTACGGATGAAGAAAAACTTACAAAAGTTATAAATGCAATTTACGAAGGCGGAATAAAAATAATTGAAATTACAATGACAGTGCCGAATGCAATTCAGCAAATTGAAAAAATAAGTGAAAAATTTGGTGATAAAATTGTAATTGGAGTTGGTTCGGTTTTAGAAAAACAAACTGCAAAGGATGCTGTATCTGCCGGAGCAAAATACGTTGTTAGTCCTGTAATTAAAAAAGAAATTATTGAAACTGCGGTAAATCTCGGAGTGCCGGTGATGCCGGGCGCTTTTACTCCCACGGAAATTTTATCGGCTTGGGAAATGGGAGCGGATGTTGTAAAAGTATTTCCTGCAGATGTTCTTGGAATGAGCTTTTTCAAGGGGGTTCTTGCTCCAATGCCATTCCTAAAAATGATGCCAACAGGCGGGGTAACTTTAACAAATGCCGGCGACTGGCTAAAAGCGGGAGCTTGCGCTGTTGGGGTTGGAACCGCACTTCTTGAAAGCGAGGCTATAAAAAACGGTGATTATTTTAAACTTACTGAAAATGCAAAAACAATAGTAAAATCGGTGAAAAATTTTGAAGAAAATATAAAGGTAAAGAAATGAACAAGTATTCGTTTGACGATATCAAAGGGAAAGTAGTAGTTTTAACCGGCGGCGGCGGTGTAATCGGCAGCGCTTTTACAATGGGACTTGCATCTGCCGGAGCGAAAATTGCGGTGGTAGATTTTAATAAAGATAACGCGCAAAAAGTTGCCGATATGGT
>CAYTFZ010000141.1:4162-5342 GCA_964437215.1 uncultured Melioribacteraceae bacterium
TTCAGAAGAGTTTTCGATTTGAACTTTTTGGGAACGGTTTTGCCAACAATGATTTTTACTGAAGATATGATTGGCAGAGGCGGTTCAATTATTAATATTTCTTCAATGAATTCCTACAGACCATTAACAAAAATTCCTGCATATTCAGCAGCAAAAGCAAGTATAAATAATTTAACAGAATGGCTTGCCGTGCATTTTGCAAAATTGAACATACGCGTAAACGCAATTGCTCCCGGGTTCTTCCTGACTGATCAAAACAGATTTTTATTAATTGATAAAGAAACAAACCAGCTTTCACCGCGCGGACATAAAATTATTGACGGCACGCCGATGGGAAGATTTGGCGAACCCGAAGAATTGGTTGGAACTTTGCTGTTTTTAGTTTCGGATCTTGCAAAATTTATTACAGGCGTAATAATCCCGATTGACGGCGGATTTAACGCTTACAGCGGAGTTTAAAAGTTTAACGATTTTTTAAGGATTGATAAATTATGTTATATTTTGCCGAAGGCAGCGAAAATAAAGTTTTTACAAAAGAAGAAGTGAAAAATATTCTATGGTCGGTTTTTGATAAAATTGGCGGAGTGAATAAAGTTTTGGCAATTCCGCCGGATTTTACGCGGTTTCATTCAAAAGCCGGAGAACTTACAAACTATTCGTATCAGTATTTTAAAGAAAAAATGACTGATATTCTTCCGGCGCTCGGCACGCACGCAGCAATGACCGAAAGTGAAATTGAAGAAATGTTCGGGGATATTCCTAAAAATCTTTTTCGCGTTCACAGATGGAAAGAAGATTTGACAACACTCGGCGAAGTTCCTGCTGAATTTCTAAAAGAAGTTTCGGAAGGACGCGTTTCATATTCTTGGCCGGCGCAGGTAAATAAATTGCTGGTTGAAGGGAATTTCGACTTGATTCTTTCAATCGGGCAGGTTGTTCCACACGAAGTAATCGGGATGGCAAATTACAATAAAAATATTTTTGTAGGAACGGGCGGCAGAGACGGGATAAATAAAAGTCACTATCTTGGCGCAGTTTACGGAATGGAAAGAATTATGGGACGAGCAGATACTGCAGTCCGGAAAGTTCTGAATTACGCATCGGATAATTTTGCTAAAAACCTGCCGGTTTTATATATCCAGACTGTAATTTCCAAAGACGAAAACAATAATCTCGTTTT
>CAYTFZ010000142.1:0-5336 GCA_964437215.1 uncultured Melioribacteraceae bacterium
AAATGTCTGAATTAAAAATCATCTTTTCCGGTCTGCTTATATCAATAAATTAAATCGTGAGGAGGGATTCCTGACAAGACGGGAAACAGTTTTCTTGTACTAAAATAGTTGCGAATTGCCCAATTGTTAATATAATTGTGTAATACTTTAGGCTCTTCCAATTCTAAACCCTATGCTGATTCTTTATATTATATCTGTGCACAAAAATTTTCGTGTTTTCGCTCAACTTCCAGTGCTACGCACAAAATATTCACTTATTTGTGCCTAGGTGTTTAGCTGTGCACAAAAAAACAAGATTTTTAAACATAGTTATTTAAGTATTTTATGAAATTCCGGGCAAAAATAGACCTTATCATTCTTGTATTTTTGCTCTTGTGCAATCCCGACCTTAATAAGCTCAGTAAAGTACTTGGCAGCAGTATTACGGCTTGAAATACCCAAATGAGATTGCATAGACCTCTGGGAATAATATGGAAAACTAAATAAATATTCAACTAACTCTGCTGAGTAAATTTTAGGGAGCTTACTTGTTAATATTTCCCTGTATTTTTTCATTAGTGTCCTTATTTCCACAACAGATTGAGTAGTTTTAACCGATTGTTCCTCAACTGCATCCAAAATAAATAAAATCCATTCTTTCCAGTTATTATTTGACGTAGTTTCTCTTAACAACCGGTAGTAATCAGAACGGTGATTATTAATATAACCGCTGATAAATAGAACAGGGATATCCAAACGTTTAGCAAGACATAGATGTAAAACCATTAAAATACGACCGGTTCTTCCATTTCCATCAAGAAAAGGATGAATTGATTCAAACTGATAATGCAAAACAGCCATTTTAATCAGTGGGTCAACATCATCTGAAAAATCATTAAAATAGTTCTCAAAATTTGTAAGAAGGTTGCGTATTAAATCCTCACCCACCGGAGGAGTATACAAGGTTTCGCCAGTAACACTGTTTTTAATACTTACGCCTGGAACTTTTCGAATTCCCGGTTTAGAAGGTTCAAGATGCGACTGGATAGTTATGAAAGAATTTGTGTTTAAAAAACCGCGTGCAACAATTTCCTTGTAACCTATTAAAAGAGCTTCCCTATAATATTTGGTTTCTTTCTGCTCTTTTTTCAACTCACTTTCAATAATAAAAATAGATTGAAATGCTTCATCTACAGTAGTGTTAATGTTTTCAATTTCAGAGCTTGCAACAGCTTCCCTGAATGTTAATGGTTCAATAAGTACCTGGCTATTAGGAATTGACTTGGACTCACCGCTTAATCGGGATAAGGCAATGTTTGCCTTATTTACTTTTTTCAAGATTTCAATATCATCAAAATTAAAATTTGGCGGCAATAAAGGTAAACCGTTATATGGCAGTTCTGGGTTAAAGTTGTTAGTCATTGCAATTCCTTTTACTCAATCTTAAATTCTTCATACTGTTTTCCGGTTAAGGCAATCATTCATTCTTATAATCATTTAATTTTACAAATCTAATTACACCGAATTCGGGGTAATTAAAAATAGGATTATATAAACCTTCCCATCCATTCGGGAAAATGTTTGAATCATTAACCATCTTTTCGGTCCGGTATTTTACACTTCGGTTAATTATTATATAATTCCTTTTCCTCATTAACAAAACTTATCTCATATTCTTTTGCGCTTAATATTGTATCATACAAACCAATATCTTCGCCCTCGTGTCTGTTTATTCCAATGTAGGTTAAACTTGCGTCTTCGTATCGCTTAAATTTGTAAACAGCATCGTTCATCAATGCGCTGTTAAATACTCCCAGACTTACAAGTAATTCAAAATCCTTCACTGTTAATCCGGTTACTTTTTTGAAAAGACCCGGTTCAAGCTGAGTGATTATGTCTTTTAAACTTCTCTCTCTGTAATCTGTTAAATACATAAAAACCGGAATTCGCGTAGCAAACTTTATTAGTTTTTCCTGAATTTGTTTTCTTAAGCTTTTGTACTTTTTCTCTTCATCAGTTAATTCTTTCTTTTCTTGCGTTGTTAAATCTCTTTCGCTGGCTTCCTTCTTTGTTTTTTTAACTGATTCCGATTTATTTATTATAGTTTCAATATCCTGATTTAAATTCCGGAAACCCTCTATGTTCATAAGGGCTTGCATAGCTTTTTCATTATTCATCAAACGCTGCAAAGTATTATTATCAACATTTACCAGCAAAGCGCTTTCCCAGCGGCGGGCTAAAAGTGTTGCAGTTGTTCCGCTCATCGCCATATCTAAAATACCTGCTGCATCAATCTGCTTCATAGAGCTACCGTCGTAAGCAAGAACCGGTAAAAAATGAATAAATTCTTCAACTTTCTTTTCAGGGTTCGATTCATTTATATTCAAACGGCAGCTATAATCTGCTATCTGTCTTAAAGCTCTATCGGGTGCAAAATCGAAAACATAACATTCTTGTTTTATAATTTCTTCTTTATTAGGCGATTTGTTATCGGAATTAAAAATTGTCCATGGCGATTGAACCCTGAATGCAGCTTGAAAATAAGTTTCGGGACTTGAAGAATTGCGAAGCATAAAAATACCTGTCCAGGGTTTAACGGTAACCCCTGTTGTTAATTTTCCGCAAGATAAAGTAATGGTTTGTGTTTTTAATGGATTATCCATTGTGTCAAAAATCGGGGGAAGCGCATCAGCCCCGATACCGGCGCTTGTGCCTGCAGCAACAATTATCTTATAATCGTGATAAAACTTGTTCTGTTTTTGCTCCATTAAATTTTTCATTGCAAAACAGGAAGAAACACCCGGCAAAAACCAAAATGTATGCGAAAGAACATTTAATAAACGGGTATCCGAAAAAGGCATTGGCGGTTTTTTAGCCCCTAATTTTAAGTTATCGATTGTAGTTTCTAAATACGAACCACGAATTAAATCCAGCCACTTTTGAACTTCATTTTCATACTTAAACCGGGCAGTAAAACCTTCGCCATAAGCCGAGAAAAATACATTCAAATCGAACTCGTTAAATTCTCCTTTCATTGCAATTTCTCTAATCGAATCGGGTAGCTGATATGTAAGCAATACCATTCTGGGTAACGAAGCATAAGGATTTTCTGATTCAACCCACTCTTCTTTCGCTTTTTGCTCATCCGAATAAGTCCAGTTGAAAATTTGTTCTTCAATAAACTCACCGGAATTGATTGCCCGGAATGGGGTTCCCGATAAGTATAAATAATGGTTGGAGGTAATAGGCAGTATGTTTTCTAAGTAATCAATCTTATCTTCTTCGGCAAAACCTTCTTTTTCAATTTTCTTAAAGTTTTCAATTTCTTTTTCTGCTTCAATATCTTTATCAAATAAATCTTTTGCATTTTCGCGCCAGGCGCCATAATGGTATTCGTCGAAAATAACACAATCCCAGTTAATAGTATGCACCCATTCATTTTTTACTTTTATTCCGCCGGCATCATTTTTCCCTAAATAATCCTGGAAAGAACCAAAACAAACTAACGGTTTGTTCTTATCAATATCCTTAAAAGTTAAACCGCTGCGCGAAATAAACTGCCAGCCTTTAAAATCTATGTGCGATTTCAAATCTTCTTCCCAAGCGCTTTGAACGGCTGGCTTAAATGTTAATACAATTATTTTCTTCCAACCCATTTTTTTTGCAAGCTGGTATGCGGCAAAAGTTTTGCCGAACCGCATTTTTGCATTCCAAAGGAAATGCGGAGTTTTTTTAGGGTTTTCCTTTCTGAAACTTTTGAAATAGGCAATAGTTTTACCGACGGCAGCTTCTTGTTCGGGGCGCATCTTAAAGTTCAAAGAACGATTATCTTCGAGGAATTCGCCGAGTTTTATTGCAAGTATAGCCGATCTTATTTCGTCTGCCGAGCATTTGAACCATTCGCCTTCAGGATTTTTAATTTTCTTTTTACGTAAATAACGATGCACGTCGTGGTCTGTGAATACGCTTCCATCTTTCCGGATTGCCGATTCTTCAAGCAGAATTTTATATTTTACTCTGCTTGTTTTTAACTGTTCGGCTATTCTGTCTTTTGATGCGCGGCTTGTATATCCTACTTTTATTAATCCTTTATGGCTTTCTACGCCAAGCAATTCGTAAGCATAAATAGCTGGATTTGTTTCGGGGCGTTGCGGAAAAAATTTAGCGCTCATATTAACCAAAATTTTCGTCAATTCTTTTAATTAGTTCTTTTTCGTTTGGCAGCAACTTTTTATATTCTTTTGGTAATTGTGCTGTCGTTCTATATGTAGCAACGCCTATTGGCATATTGCCTGATCTTAATGAATACTCAACAACTGTTCTGTTTTTCTCCTTACAAATAATAATTCCAATAGAATCATTTTCATTTGGAAGTTTAATTTTGTCATTCAAAACACTCAGATAAAATTCCATTTTACCTTTATACTCCGGTGTAAACTCACCAATTTTTAATTCAATTGCAACCAAACATTGCAACTGCCTGTGATACAGAAGTAAATCAATAAAATATTCTTTGCCTTCAATTTCAACTTTGAATTGATTGCCGACAAATGTAAACTGATTACCCATTTCAAGTAAAAAGCTTCTTATATTTTGAACAAGCGCGTTTTCCAATTGGCTTTCACTATGTTCTTCCGAAAGATTCAAAAAGTCGAATGTGTATTCATCTTTTACCGCCAAGTATGCTTGGTTTTTGATTGAAGCCGGAAGCGTTTGCTCAAAATTGGTTTGGTTTATCAGGTATTTTTCGTATGTCTTATTTTCTATTTGGTGGATTAATACATTTTTTGTCCAGCCATACTTTTTAGTTGATAAAATATAAAATTTGCGTTCCAATTTATCTTTACATTTGCTCAGAATAACAGTGTGCTTTGTCCAGCTTATTTCTCCAGCCAATGGTTGGAGATTTTCATCTCCTTTATATTCGTTATAAAATTGAGCCATTAACCATAGATTTGTTGTAGAAAAACCGCCGACACCAGGAAATTCCTTTTGAAGCTCTTTTGACAAGGTCGGTACAATTGCTTTGCCCCAGCTTTCAGTCTGTTTCTCTGAAATAGACTTTCCTATTTCCCAATACAGGTTAATTAAATGTACATTTACAATTTTTAACGCATCGTATTGTGCCTGCCGTACTTTTTCTTTAATCTCGGCTATAAAAGTTGTTTGAAGTTCTTTACGCTTACTCATTGTCTGAACTATGATTTTTTTGATTAACTGATTTCTTTGATTGTTCTTTTCTTTTTATAATATAATTCTTCTTAATAATCTCCATACTTTTATTCATCCGAATTGATTGATTCATCGAAATCATCCAAATCACGTGAATCAAAGTTCAGACTGTTTTCCATCGGGCG
>CAYTFZ010000143.1:0-5308 GCA_964437215.1 uncultured Melioribacteraceae bacterium
CTTGATATTATTAAACTCGACTGGAACACAGCCGGACTGAAAAAAACAAACTCTAAAGGTTTATTGGCAGCTTTAATTTTGGGTTTAATTTTCGGAATTGCACTCGGACCCTGTACTTTCGCATACATGGCTCCAGTTCTTGGAGTTGTATTTCAAACCGCTCAAACAGATTACTTTTACTCAATTTTATTATTGGCTGCATTTGGAATTGGTCATTGTGCTGTTATCGTTATCGCCGGAACTCTTGCCGGAAAGGTTCAACAGTATTTGAACTGGACTGAAAACTCAGTCTCCATAATTTGGATTAAACGCATTTGCGGAATTCTTGTAATACTTGGCGGTATTTATTTAATTTACACAACTTTCTAAAATATTTTTAAACAAAATGATAATTTTAATAACTTTTTGCCTGCTTTGTTTAATTGCATCTTTCGTTTCAGATAGAAAAAAAACCTTATCAGGCATTAAAAAAGGGATGATGATGTTCCTTAAATTATTACCGACAATCCTTTCGGTAATAATAATAATAAGCGTTATTTTATACTTAATTCCAAACGAAGTTATGCTGGAATATTTTGGAGAAAGTTCCGGAATTACAGGTTATGTTTTTGCGGCTTTAATTGGCTCGATTGCTCTGGTTCCCGGTTTTATCGCTTATCCAGTCTGCGGTTATCTTGTTAAAAGCGGCGTTGGATATCCGGTTATTGCAGTATTTATAACAACTTTAATGATGGTCGGCATTATTACATTCCCTATCGAACGGAAATTTTTCGGTTTTAAAGTTGCGTTGTTAAGAAATATACTCAGTCTGGCTGGAGCATTAATTATTGGAATTCTAATTGGTTTATTCTGGAATATCCTATGAAAATGTTTATTAAAAAAAATCTTTTCGATATTTTTGTAATAACTATTTTCACTATCATTGCAGTTATTTCCTTTTCCATTGATTACCAGCCGGTAATTGAAATTACAAAAAATAACTTTACCGATTTCCTGATAGAAATGCTTTCATTTTTACCTTTGTTGTTTATAATAATAGGGCTGTTTGATGTTTGGGTTCCTAAGGAAACTGTAGCCAAACATATTGGTGAATTTTCAGGAATTAAAGGTTCGCTTATTGTAATATTTCTGGCAATGCTTCAGGCGGGTCCGCTTTACGGAGCATTTCCGGTTGCCTATATGCTTTGGAAAAAAGGAGGCAGTGTTAAGAATGTATTTATTTATCTCGGCGCTTTTTCATCTCTTAAACTGCCAATGCTTACCTTCGAGATCAGTTTTCTCGGTGTAAAATTCTCATTACTGCGGACAATAATCAGCATCCCGGTTTTTATTGTAATTGCTATAATTATGGAAAAATACCTTAAGAATAAAAAATTCGAAATTAATAATTTATAGTGAAAGGATAAAAATGAATTTATATCGAAGCATCTCTTCATACTTAAAAGATTGCGAAAATTCTTTCAAATTAATTCCTGAAAAAAGAATAATTTTATTAAAGGAATTTGCTGAATACATTTCTCAAAAGTTAAAAAATAGAGAAACTGTGAATTTAACTTTTATCTGCACCCACAATTCCCGCAGAAGTCATTTTACTCAAATTTGGATGCAAACTTCAGCTGAATTTTACGGGTTTAAAAATGTGCACTGTTTTTCAGGCGGAACTGAAGCAACTGCATTTAATACGCGCGCTGTAAAAGCTTTGCAAAAATCCGGATTCGAAATTAAAAAAAATGATGACTCTGAAAATCCTGTTTATTTTGTTAAATATTCTGAAGAAGCAGAACCCATAAAATGCTTTTCAAAAACATATAATAATCCGTTTAATCCTCAAAAAGGTTACGCGGCGATAATGACCTGTTCCGATGCCGATGAAAATTGTCCGGTAGTTTTTGGAGCCGATGCCCGTTTTCCTATCCGTTACGAAGACCCGAAAAAGTTTGACAACACTGCCGAAGAAGAAAAAATGTACGACGAACGCTGTAAACAAATTGCAACAGAAATGCTGTTTACTTGCAGGTATTTGTAGTAAAAAATTTTATCTTCCTCCCATTTGCGCAATATATTTACATAATTTAAAGAAAATTTCTTTTTTTTACTTTTTGGTACAATTTTTTATTTGTTCATTGTCAAAAGTAATTTATCTTTACGGACATTAATATTTTGTATTTCTAAAAATTAAAATGGAGCTATTATGAAAAGACTTTTCTTCCTGCTTTTTCTCTTGCTGGTTGTTTTTAAAATATATGCTAATCCTAATTTTACCGTTGGCAGCAATTATTATTATACGATATTCGCTTATCCGCACGACATTTTAAAATGGCCTAAAAAAGGATTTTTTGCATATACAAATCCCAAAACTATGCCTTGGCAAGGAGATATTACTGATATTACAAACAGACCTAACGAAACATATCAAAGCAACTATACCGATTTTGCTTTCCCCGTACCAAACGGATATACAGGCGATCCTAAAAATGTTTATTCATATATGAAAGTTTCTTCTTACGCTTACGATACTCGATACAGTGCCGGCGGTATCTGGGATTTCGGCGAGGGTTTGGGAAAAATTTACTTGGAACTTGGTACAAACCGCATTGATATGGAGCTTGAAGCCGAAGGTATTGTCCGGAACGACGAATCTTTAGAGCTTGTTCCAATAACAGCTGGCACTGAAGCTGAAAGAAGGAATTATGATGTTCAGCTGATTTATGCTAATTATCTTTTTGATAATCCGTTTGGATTAAAAATTCAGTATCAGTCAAAAGATTCTAAAGCTCCAAACTCATTCATTAAATTCATGCAAAACGGACGGGAAATTTCTTCCAACCGTATTACTTGGGGCTGGACAACATCTCCCTGCAATCACATTTTCGCAATGGAACATCAGAACTTTGATGCGTGGTATCTGCCCGATTATACCTTATATAAGGGCGGACAGCTTGATGTTCAGCTTAGTTACGAATATGGCGAAGGAAAACATAAATCGGCAATCCGCTACCGTAAAATTAATGAAAGAGGAAAGGAATATTACTGGCAATCGAGTGTACCCGGCGACAGATACGAAAACTTTATCGGACAATATATTACCGATTCGCGTTACGAAAATGAAATTGACGTTGACCTATTAAGAGCTTATTCAAAAATCAGGTTTTGGAAATTCGGTGATCTCGATATGGGACTTTTATTCTTCGGACAATATGCCAGTCACGATGAAAACAGAGTCAGCACAGATAAAAACATCAGCAGCGATCCTTTAAGAACTGATGCACAGAACGAATATACAATTGAGATCAATCCCTGGTTAAATTATAAATTCGATAAAAACAATTTTGATTTAGGCGTTTTATTTGAAGCATCGTATACAACTATGAAAAATGTTTCCCCGCGCTGGAACAGCTCTTTAGGAGCAAACCAACAAGATGTTATCCGTAATTCCTCTCCTTCTGATGACGGTTTTTCACCATCTTGGGAAACTTTTTCGCAAGGCAATTACTTCTTTTTAGCAACAGGATTTGAAGCATATTCTTCAATAAACATTTATGGAAGACTTAATCTTCTTACAACACTAACTCTTTTGCGTAAATACAGTTTCATTACTAAAGAGTACGGTCAGTCTGTAATTCCTGCAGGCGGCAGTTCTTACGAATTTCAGAGATCGCATAAACGCGATGATTATAAAAACGAAACTTGGATGACCGGTTCTATCGGTTTTGCTTACGGATGGGGACCTATCCAGACAATTGCATCGATGCAGCTTCCGCTGGCTTACCTTCTTGAAAAAAGCACCGAACTTACTAATAATTCTATTACATTGGTCGATAGAAATCAACGAAATGTATGGGCTGTGCAAGAACCTGTCACCTTCCGCCTGCTTTTTATTTTCGGACTTGAAAGATAAGAGAATACAAATTTAAAAATAGTCCGGTTTTTTATAAATCGGACTATTTTTTAATATTTAGCAATCACTACATCATACCTTTATACCCAATTAAAGCCTTAAAATGATTTTCAAATCTTCTGCTTTATCAATCCGCTTTTCTTGATATATATTTTTTAAACTTGTATAATGAGAATATTCTCATTATAATTGTTTCGAACAATTTGGATTTTAAGAAAAATGAACAAAGCAGTTGAAATACCATTTAATGTAAACACTTACGATATTGACATTGCAGGTCATCTAAATAACATAGTTTATGTCCGCTGGCTTGAAGATTTAAGGATAAAATGTTTTTCAAACATTTGCGATTTGCAAAAACTTCTCGCAGACAATTTTTATCTTGTTGTTGCCTCCTGCGAAATGAAATACAAAAAACAAATAAAACTATTTGAAAAACCTGTTGGCAGGATGACACTGAAAAGCTACGCAAGGGGTATTTTTATATTCACTTCGGAAATAGCTGTTGGGAACTGTATTTCTTTTAATGCAACTCAAAAATGTGTTTTGGTAAATTTAAAAACTAACAAAATGTTTACCGGAAATATGGATTCAATCACTGCAAAGTTTAGCATTAAATAATGGAAATTTATGCCGAGACGAAGAAGACATAGAAGAATAGTTGCCCCGCCTGGTTTTCAAGGCTACAAACCTTATGGAACTGTCGGGGAATCAGCTGAATACATTTCTTTATTTTACGAAGAGTACGAAGCGATTAAACTTGCAGATTACGATCTTTTAAAACATGAAGAAGCCTGCGAACTTATGGGAGTATCGCGAGCTACATTTGCCCGCATTTACGAAAGCGCACGCCGTAAAATAGCTTTGGCGCTTGTTGAAACCCGCGAAATTAAAACAGTTTTCGGGAATGCGGTTTTAGATAACGACTGGTTGTTTTGCCATAATTGCAGCGCAAAATTCACTATGCCTTCAAACTTAACAGAACAAAAATGCCCTGTATGCAAATCAGATAAAATTGATTTCTTAAACAAGTTAAAGATATAATATGAAAACAGCAATAACATCAAAAGGAAATGGAACATCAGCTCAGTTCGATCTGCGTTTTGGAAGAGCAGCCTGGTTTTGTGTAATTGATGATGAAACCGGCAACACTGAATTTTTTGAGAACGATTGTGCAAACCTAAGCGGAGGAGCAGGAATAAAAGCTTCAGAAAAAATGGCTGAGCTTGGAGTAGCAAAAGTAATTTCAGGAGATTTTGGTCCGAAAGCTAAAGAGTACTTAAATAAGTTTAATATTCAAATGGTAATACTTTCAAACGATTCCAGTTCCATTGAAACAATTATCAGTAAATTAAAAGGATAATAATGGCGCTAAACTGGCGCAGAATATTAACAAAAATAAGGAGGCAG
>CAYTFZ010000144.1:0-5253 GCA_964437215.1 uncultured Melioribacteraceae bacterium
TAAGATTTAGTTTAATATCAAAAGCCCACGATTTAAATCGTGGGCTGACTATAATAAAATCTCTACTCTTCTTCAACTTTTGCGCGCATTGCGTCCCAAATCATATAAAGGCAAAGCAGGGCAAACATTGCCAGCGCAAGCATTTCACCGGATTTAGATTCTGCCCATTCGGCATTTACCCAGTTATAATCCATAAAACGAAGAAGTGCACTCAACACGCCCATTAATGCGCCGCCGGCAATAAAGCCCGAAGCAATAAGAGTACCGCGTTCGCGCCGCGCATTGTTTTTCTTTTCGTTGCCGCTTCTTGTAGAAACAAAATGAGCTATCAATCCGCCAACTAAAAGCGGAGTGTTAAGCTCAAGCGGTATGTACATTCCTAGGGCAAATGCAAGAGCCGGAACCTTCAACATTGTGAGAATAAGCGCAAACAAAGCTCCCGCAAGATAAAGCATCCAAGGCGCCGGCTGCTGATCCATTAGCGGCTGAATTACCGCAGCCATTGCGTTTGCCTGCGGGGCAACAAGAGCGCCTTCTCCGGTAAAGCCGAATGTTTCGTTTAATATCATTACTACAAAACCAACTGTCAGTGCCGAGGCAAGCACACCTAAAAATTTCCACTGTTCCTGTTTTTTGGGAGTAGTGCCAAGCCAGTAACCGATTTTCAAATCCGTTACGAAGCCGCCTGCCATTGAAAGTGCTGTGCATACAACGCCGCCGATAATTAACGCTGCAACCATTCCTGATGAGCCTTTTAATCCTACCGAAGTTAAAATTATTGATGAAAGAATAAGTGTCATAAGCGTCATTCCGCTTACAGGATTTGTTCCTACAATTGCGGTAGCGTTTGCTGCAACAGTTGTAAAAAGAAAAGCTATAATAAGCACAATTAATATACCGGTAATTGCCCAGGTAGTATTACCCACAACACCAGTCTGGAAAAATACAAAAAGCAGTATCGCGGTTACAATCAGAAATCCGATAATTATTTTCATTGAAATATCGCGGCTTGTTCTTGATGTACTTTCTCCGTCTGCTTTCTTTCCGAAAATTTCTTTAACTCCAAGCGAAATTGCATCGCGGATAATTTTAGATGACCGGATAATGCCGATAATTCCAGCCATTGCAATTCCTCCGATGCCGATATGCCGCACATACTGGCGGAAAATTTCTTCGGCAGACATAGCGGAAATAATTTTTCCTGCTCCGGCTCCCAAAGGCTCGGTTAAGCCTGCGCCTATATACGAAACTATAGGGATAAGCACATACCACGAAACAAAAGAACCTGCTGCAATTATTGCAGCATATTTAAGACCCACAATATAACCGAGTCCCATAACCGCAGCGCCTACGTTCATTCTGTAAACAAGCTTAAACTTTTCGGAAAGAACCTCGCCCCACTGAAATACGCGCGAAGTAAAAACCTCGCTCCAGGCTCCGAAAGAAGCAATGGCAAAATCGTAAACGCCGCCTATCAATCCGCTTATCATTAAAACAAAAGCCTGTTTTCCGCCTTTTTCGCCGGCAACAAGAATTTCGGTTGTAGCGGTTGCTTCGGGGAAAGGCAGTTTACCGTGCATTTCGGCAACAAAATATTTACGGAAAGGGATGATAAACAATATTCCTAAAATTCCACCGAATGCCGAAGCCAGGAAAATCTGGAAAAAACTTGCATCAAGATTCAATATGTAAAGAGCAGGAATTGTAAATATTGATCCGGCTACAATCAATCCCGAATTTTGCCCGATGGATTGAATGATTATATTCTGACCAAGCGAACCTTTTATTTTAAATAGCGAAGAAAGCCCGACAGCTATAATTGCAATAGGTATAGCAGCTTCAAAAACCTGTCCTATTTTTAAACCTAAATAAGCGGCAGCCGCAGAAAACAGCACAGCCATAATTAATCCGGTAATTACCGAATAGGGCGTAATTTCGCGCGGGGATGAATCTGCAGGCATAAGAGGTTTGTATTCCTCACCTGGTTTCAGCTCGCTGTATGCGTTTTCGGGCAGTCCTTTAACTTTTCCTTCTGAATGATCGCTCATATTTTTCTCCTAAAATTTAAAGTTTACGGGCATTTCCATTACTGTTTCATCGTCAAGATTTTTAAATATTATTACTCCTGTATATTCATATCCGTCGGGATTTTGTTTTTCAGGAGGATTAAAACTGCAGTTAAGTTCTGCAGGTACCGAAGGATATAAAACAAGCCGGCTGCTTTCGGCAAGGGATACGTTTACTTTTGAAGGATTTTCAATTTTAACAATTTCTTTAATTTTAACATCAACTTTGTCCGAAGCATTTGCAAATCCGGGAATTAAAGTCAGTTTCAGGTTTACAGTATCTTTGCCAAAGTAATTGCGGATAGAAATGCTGCCTTTGCTGTAACTTAATCCGTCCGATTCCAAAGCATTCCCTTCTTCATCGTAAATCATAAGCGCAAAATCAGTTACCTTGTTAAAATCTTCTTTGCTTAAGGAAATTTTAAATTCTTTTTCTGCTTTTCCTTTAAAAAATGTAAAATTAAAATCTTCGGATGACTTCCTGTCGATTTTAACAAGATGTTCTTTTTCGTAACCGGTAATCATTCCGCTTACTCGGTAAGTTTTTGCTTCATTAAAACGGTTAACAACTTCAAGTTTATTTCCCGATAAATAGGATAAAGGTTCTTTTGTAAGTATTTCAATACTTTCAAACTGAACCGCAAGATTATAAACCGAAGTATCTTTTGCTCTGAAATATCCTAAAACAACAACTTCATAAACTCCCGGTTCCGGATTATATATGTATCTGGTACTTTTCTTTCCGTCTTCGGCAGAATCGAAATATCCATATTGCTCTTCTCTTCCTTGCGGATTGTGTACAAAGAACCAGCAATTGGCATATTTGCCTTTGGTGTTCTGCAAATCAATTTTCATCGAAGTGGCACCGGCAGGAACGCTTACAAAATATCTTTTATGTTCGCAGGGTCCTAAAATTTCTTCTTTCCATTCGTTTTGATAATTATTTGAAGAATTGAACTCGTAGGGAATTATTACAGTGGCAGTCATTTCCAGTTCCGGCATATTGCTTCCGTCGGTGCGGAAAGCTGTAAGTTTTGAGTTATATAATCCCGGTTTCTGCTTTATGCTTTTATCAATACGCACATTTAATTTTGCCGGCTGGTCATTGCGGAAATGGATTTTCGACTGAACAGGTTTAATCCATGGCGAATCGCTTTTAACATCCAAAATTCTGTAAAATTTGGATTGATTTATATAATTATCGCGGGAAATTTCGAATAGGAAATCTTCATTTCCTGTAATGAAAGAGCCGTTGCGGATATAAAGGTTAGGCGATGAATAGTTTGGCATATTAGGCGCAAAAGAAGATATTGTGTATTTTTCGAACTTCCCTGTTTCGCCGGCTTTCAGGTATTTTTTTAGCAGCTCGTAAGCATTTTTAAGATTTATATATCCGGCGCCCTGGTCTGCGTAAGTGTATCCTTTAATAGGCACTGCGCTTTCGCGAATGATTTTATACAAAAGCTGTGCTGGAATTTTAATATCCGGGAAATCTGTTTTTGCCGCTCCCAGTAAAACAGCCATAACACCGGCAGAATAAGGAGATGCCATACTGGTTCCCCAGCTTCCGTCGCCCGCTTCGAAGTTAGGTACAGTGGAAATTGAAGCTCCCGGTGCAACAACATCCGGTTTATTCACTTCTCCGCCGCGCGAACTGAAATGTAAAATATAATCTTTTTCTATTTTGGTGCCGTAAACATCGGCTGCAACCTCTTTTGCAAGCACTGCCCCCGAAGAAAAAACGTAAGGTGAGCAAGCCGGCATTCCGGTTGAAGAAATTCCGGGACCTTCGTTGCTGTTTGAAGTGCTTACGTAAAGATATTTATTGTCTTTTAAAAGACTGTCAAGGAATTGTTCAATTTCAGCCATCCCTTCAATTTCGGAACCGATTCCGAAACTCATATTAATTATGCAGGGTTCTTTTCTTTCCTTCGATATTTTATCGGCATACAGATAAGCCTTTTTCATACTTTCAGCAACGGTTGCTCCGCCTGCGTAATTGTTATTCCCGAGTTTTAATCCTATAACTTTCGCTCCGGGTGCAATTCCGTTAAAACCGCCTTCGCCGATGTTGAATCCGGCAGCAATTCCCGCGCAGTTTGTTCCGTGTCCGCCGTCGTCAAAATACAGCACAATTTTATTTTCTTCCGGAAAAATATTAAGAGCTAAAGTAAATGCCGGCACTTTATCTTTTCGCTCAAAAATAAAAGAGTCGAAATTTTCCTTGTAATTGCGAACCGGTTTTTCGTCTGCAATGGTACCGTTATTGTTTAAATCGATAAATACAACATTTGTTTCGGTTCCTTCAACCAGGGTTTTGAATGTAACAAAAAAGAATTTATCATCTTCGGCGCCGTTCCCGTTTATGTCTTTCACTCCGGAGCCGGAATTCTTCCAAAGTTTTTCTTCAATAACTCCGATAAAATATTTATCGTCAGCAGCCGATAACGAAAGTCCGTCTGCACCTGCAATTTTAAAATCTTTCTCTTTGCTGATAAAAACTTTTACATCTTTTCCGTCAATTTCAACTTCATCAATTTCTGCGGGATAAAAATTAATATCGCCCTGATGAGTAAAATCCTGCGCGTCAATAACTTTTACTTCGCCGGTTGATGTTTGCGTAAGACCGTCGATGCCCATATCAACACCTGTATCGAGGATTAAAATTATTGTCCCTCTTCCGTCATATCCGGGGTGCTCCTTAGCAAATTCTGCAACGCCGGTATTATTCAGCGAAATATATGTCTGCTTCATTTCCTGCGGAAAAACAGTAACAGAAATTGTAATTAAGAACAGAAAAACAGTGCGGGAAAACTTCATATATACCTCAGTTAATGTATTCTATTTTTTGAATGATAAATTTATGAATAAATATTCGAAACTGTAAATAAATTGTAGCAGCAATCAGTAATTAATAGCTGTTTATCGCAGGAAACGGTGTTAGGAAAGCGGGCCGGTATAAAAAACAAAAGAAAGTTTGAAGTTTGAATTCTTAATTTTGAATTGGAAAGTAAAAAACGATTGGAACCGCGTCTATGGCAAATGCCGCGTAAACCTGACAAATGAAACACATTATCACAAAAGATTTTTTATAAGTGCTGTTTTTTCTCTTGGTCTTAAACCCAGATCGGTCATTACAAATTATGTAATTATTAAAATATCAAGTATATTTGACCGAAATGGGTAA
>CAYTFZ010000145.1:0-5143 GCA_964437215.1 uncultured Melioribacteraceae bacterium
AAATAAAGGTGGAAATATGTTAAAATTAGCAGCAAGTATCTTATTATTAATTACAGCTATAACTGCTCAAGAATTAACCTGTGTTGAATCTACCCCGCCAACAATTGAAGAAACAATATCTTTTGATGGCAATTCAAAAGTTATTAGAGATTTAGTAGTTCCGACAGTTGATCCCTACGATGCAGCTTCTCCACACCCGACAACAGATTTTGACTTATATTGGTTCGAATCAATGATTGATAATGTTAAACAGTATTTTATTGCATCTTCTTTCGGAGATTTCATCTATCAGCCCTTGGTTTTAAGAAATGCTGATTACAAACCCTATGTGCTGCCAAACGCTGTATTATATGATAACAAAGATATTAAACCACATTTAATCACACACCAAACAGCCGTTTGCAGTTTACTTGATATCGATTATAATTTTTCGGAGTTAAGATTCAGGGAATATATAAAAAAAATCTCAAATGATAACATTGCTACCATCGAAGTCCAACTTTGCTCGATGGGACCATTATATGATTGCGGTAATGCAAGAAATGATTATCGTTATCTTACAAATGACAGTTATTTATATAATGGCAAAACAATTAGCATTGAATTGAAAATAATATTAAATATTAGGGGAGTTTCACCACAAGGAATATATGATGTGATTTGCCACGAAATGGATCATCAATACTTAGGGCGTAATCACAATTCAAACCCGGCATCCTTTGGTTTAGGTAGTTTTGATATAATGGGTTATACGTATGGATTTAATTCTCAAGCTTCACTCCTTAATCCTGTCGACAGGGATAAAAAGAATTTTTTTACACCCATCGAGATTACTGAAAATCGAATAGATGAACCGCTTGAAGATTTTCAATTATCAGGTAAAGCATGGGTTTTTGATGCTAGTAATTTATTAGAAACTTATCCTGAAAATGCCCAACTTAAGCAAAAATTCTATGTGACCTATCATAAAAAAAATAGTATCGAAAACCCATTTTACGAACAATGGCCGGTTGATCCTATCAAAGGCGGCATTATGATTTGGCATAGTTCGGGCGGTATAGAAAATAGGAACTACGATTTTTACCCTATCGATATTGAAGCAGCTCATGGAAAAACTGACTGGATTAAAACTTCAAATTCATTTTATGATACAGGTATTCCAAATTCATTAACAGGACAGGATAAACTTGAAGCAAAAGAAACTATTAATGATAAAGTTTATGGATTTTATGCTGATACTCAAAATAAAGGTGATCAATCTGTTGTTTTTTCCCCGGATGGTTGTCAGGATTTTAATTTTTTTACAAATCCTAACAGTAACTTATATAATAATTCTTATGCTGAACAACTGGCTCAAAATATAATAACCGGTTTTTCGGTTAAAAACATAAGATACGTTTCGAATATTGAAAAAGCCTATGCCGATTTTAAGATAAATGATTTTACTATTGATAAAAATGTGACTTTATCAAAAGGCAAGTGGCATATAAATAATAGCATAACAGTAAACGCTGGTGTAACAGTTACAATTCAACCGGGAACAGAATTGGTCTTTGAAAAAGGAGCAAATATTACTGTTAATGGAATTTTTAATTTAATTGGTACTGCAAGCCAGAGAATTTTATTAAATAAAAGCGGAACAAATAATTGGGGCGGCATCCGTTTTAATGCAGGCAGCAGCGGCAATGTTCAATACTGTAACATAACAAACGCGGTTAACGGTATATCAGCTTATGGTACATCGGCAATTACAATTGCAAATAACAATATTTCCAATTGCAGTAACTCCGGCATTTACTGCTATTCAGCCTCGCCTCGAATCAGTTATAATACAATTGAGAATAATGGGAACTTCGGAATAAGCTGTAATAATTTTTCATCACCTGTTATTTTCCGGAATAATATAACCGGTAATAACGTTGGCGCTTTTTTCAATTATTACAGTTCGGCCTGGTTGTCCGAAAAACCAGCAAATGGAAGCTGCTGCCCCGGCAGAGGATATAATGTTATAACACAAAATGCTACGGGAATAATAGCTGCTTACGGCAGCAATATTTTCCTTGGCGACAGGGGTTACGGCGGGTATAATTGCGTGCACGATAATACAGGATATGAAATATCGGCATCTTATAACAGCGGAATTACAATTAAATCTGAAAACACGTGGTGGAACAGAACCGCCCCTCCATACTACAATTCTTCAGATTTTTATCAGTATTTATCAACAATCGATTACATTCCTGCATTTTCAGGTCCCGATCCAAACGGCTGTATACAATTAAAAAACTCGGTGTTTTTTGCAAAAGATTTTTTAAATAATTATGAAAAAAATATTACAGATAAAGAAATAGATGCAGCTTTTTACGCTGAGCTGGAAGGGGATTATGACAAGGCTGTACAAATGTACCTGTCAAAATTTAACAAAGAAAGTAAACTTGAAACAAAAAAAAATATTTTATCGCGAATAATGGAAATTGATAAGAATTCCGGTAGAACTAATATTAATCAGTTATTTAGCAAGGATATATTGAAAAAAGCGTTATCAAATGATGAATTGTCGGCATTTATAATTGAATTGGAGAATTGCATATTATTAAATGAAGGCAGACTGGAGCAAGTTATAGAAAACCTAAAATTCCTAAAAGAAAATTGTATTATTCCGGGTCAACTTAATAAAAATACCCTGTTCAATTTGGGGTTTTTATACACATACTATATGCAGGATGAAGAAACAGGAAAAGCATTCTTTAATGAACTAAAAAGCAATTATCCTCATGATGAAATTACAAATAACTGCCTTTTGCTGCTTGGCGAAATAAATAAAATACCGATGCAAAAAATAGTGAATAAAGAAATTATCGAAACAATACAAGATGAAATAATTCCCGAAACATTTTCACTTCTTGGAAACTACCCAAACCCTTTCAATCCTGCTACTGTAATAAGCTATTGCATGCCTTATCATTCTGATGTAAACTTAATAGTTTTCGATGTAATGGGAAAAGAAATAAAATCGTTCGAGATAAATTCCCAGTCGGCAGGAAAACATTCAATAATGTGGGATGGAAAGAATGAAAATGGAATCTTGGTTTCAAGCGGAATGTATCTTTACAGAATCAGTATTAAATCTCTCGAAAACAATGAGGAGTTTGTGAAAACTGCGAAGATGCTTCTGGTAAAATAGCAATACTATCTACTCCCATAAAAGGGAATCTCACACTTCCCTTTTTAATTTTACCCTAAATCGTCAATAGAACAAACAGTATAATAATTGCGCTTTTATTATTGATCTTTTTGGGTAATCCCGACTTATAAAATCTCAGATTTTGTTAGTCAATTTATCTTCTTTTTAAAGAGATAGTAGTTTTTACACAAAATCTTGTCAAATTAACCTGCTCAATTAAAACAATTTGGAAGCCCATTTAATTCAATGAATTCAGGAAATCGTTTACAAGATTTATAAACTCTTCGGGTTTTTCGAGATGCGTATTGTGCCCGGCATTTTCAATTATTTTATGCTGCGCATCTTTAAATCGCGGGGAAGCTTTTTCGGCAAGCATTGTGTATCTCAAATCCAAACTGCCCGAAATTAAAAGGACTTTTGTATTTATTGCGGAAAGATTATCCCAATGCGAAACCATTCTTCCGGCTGAAAAACCTCTTAAAGTATATGCCAACCCGATGGGATTGTTGTTCATTCTGCTTTCAATCAGTTTTCCCTTATAATCTGCAGGAAGCGAACGCATCGAAGCAAAAAACGGACGCGAATACCAAAAATTGATAAAATTCACCATTCCTTCAGTTTCAATCTTCTGGGCAAATTCGTTATCTTCTTTAATTTTATCAATCCGCTGAATCGCTTCTTCAATACCGGGTGTTGAACTTTCAATAATCAATCCTTTCAAATTAACGGGATTTGTCATTGCATAATTATATGCTGCTCTTCCGCCCATCGAATATCCGCAAAGAATATGTTCTTTTAATTTCAAATCGTCGCGTATTTTTTCGATCGCGCGCAATTTAAACCGCGAAGTGAAATATTTTATGTCGGCGGGCGACTCGGTTTTCCCGTGACCGATCTGGTCATATCGTACCGGATAAAATCTTTCCGGCAGTTTATCAACAATAAATTGCCAGTCAGCCGTGCTGCCTGTAAATCCGTGAAGAAAAATTACAGGAATTTTTTCGGAGGCAAGATTTCCTTCATCAACTTCCACATTGTATTTTATTCCGTCAACATCAATTGTCATTTGTTTCCATTTATCAGAATTTCAAAAAGCTGTTTTCTTTGATTTGCAGAACTTCCACCGTCGGTTTTGAATTCAAACAAGGAAAGTTTTTTATTTTCAGGCAGAACATTTGCAATTTGTTCAAAATCGTTTGGATAATCAACTGAAAAATATTCCGCACCTGCGGCTTTAATTATTTTGGAAAGATTAAAATTATGCGGAACAGTAAAATAATCCGGCAAAATTTCTTTTTCAGCAGAAACCGGCAGCATATCAAAAATATGCGCGCCATTGTTATTTATTAAAAGAATGTTTAACGGAATTTTAAGCATCGCGGCAGAGACAAGCGCATTTAAATCGTAAATGAAAGAAGTATCTCCAATTATTAAAAAAGTCGGGTTATCCGAAACTGCAGAAATTCCCGAAGCTGTTGAGATAAGTCCATCAATTCCGCTTGCTCCACGATTGGAAAAAACATTTATCCCTTTTGTTGCCTTAGCAGAGAACAGTTCAAAATCTCTTATAGGCATACTATTCCCGATAATTAAATTGCAATTTTCGGGAAGATTATTAATAATATTATGAACAACTTTGCCCTCGAAAGATAAATCAGCTTCTTCAAGAAAATTGTTTTTAATTATTTCAGTTTTTTCATCAATAAGTTTAAAACTTTCAAGCCATTCACTATCTATTCCAACCTCTTTTTCCTTAACAAATTTAAGAATTTCATTACAGAAATTGGCAGTTTTCATTTTAATAATTTTCTCGACTGTTTTCGATGGATCATTTAAATCGCCAAATTCATTTACTAAAATTTTTGTGCATTTGGAATTTTTATAATAGTCCAGTACAGAATTATTTATCGAGGCTCTACCGAATTGAAGGATAAGTTCCGGTTGAAGTTTTTGAATTAT
>CAYTFZ010000146.1:0-5137 GCA_964437215.1 uncultured Melioribacteraceae bacterium
AAAATGGATGACTCGGCATCTTTAGTCCACAATTCAAGGTATCCGAAACGATAATTTGTTTGTATTTAAATTGTTTATACTGGAATCCTGCTTGTGTAGTATTATAAGCAGGATTTTTTTATCCTAAAACGGCAATTAGAACTATTAACAATTACGAATTTTTAAAGTGCTTATCATTAACCGAGCAAACCGGAAAAACGATTAACAAAATCTGTACATTCCTGAAAAATTTATTGATATAATCGGAATCAGTATGTGTGTTACCCAAACCAATAATAGCTCAAAAAAGATTTGTTTGCTTAATAACTTTTTCAAACTAATTTTTACTTACTTCCGGAATTTCAGATTTTTTTTCAACCGAAATATTTTTTATCGCATTCATCATCCGGAGAATTTGATTAGAAGTAATTTCCATATTTGCAAGAAGATTTAAAAACAAGAGACTGTTTCTGGTGGAATCAGCATTTGTTTGGATTCTAGAGATTTGATTAACATCCAGCTCATTTACTTTTGTCTGAAATTTTTCGTGTTCAGCAGAAAATGCTGCTAGTTCGCTAAAATTTTTTGATTCCAGAACTTTAATTGCGCAATTAATTTCTTCGGTTAATCCTGCAATGGTTAATCTAAGTTCATTAAGCTGTGTAACTGAGGGAAGGTGATGATTATTTTCGATATGGTCAAAATATGCCGAAACGGAATTATTTAAGCGGTTAGCAATTTCCTGAACAGAAGAAATAATTTTTCCGAAACGTTTTCCGGCTTTTATTTCATCAAGTTTAAATTGGCTTATGCTTTGCAGTATTTCGTTAGTAAGATTGTTGGCTTTTTTCTTTATTTTTTTTGCTTCTTTTTTTGCTTCTTTTAATTTAACTCTGTCTTCAATTTCAAATGCGCCTATTGTGTTGATAAGTATTGCAGGTATCTTTTTTAAAAATTTCTGCAATTCCAAATGTAACGAGTCCATCAACTTAGCTTTATTTTCTTTTGAAAAAGAAGTAATTAATTCAGAATCTTCATCGCCAAATTTATCTTCGTATTTTATATGCGATTTATAGGTAATAAAAAATACAAGAATAACCAATCCGATTATTGCATAAATTCCGCCGAAATAAATTATTATTGCCGAAATGAATGCCAAAGTAAAAGCCGAAAATGCTGTAAAAAACCAGCCGCCTATTACAGTAATCACACCGTTTACTCTGTAAACTGCACTGTCTCTTCCCCAAGCTTTATCTGCAAGCGAAGTTCCCATAGCAACCATAAAAGTTACATAAGTTGTTGAAAGAGGAAGTTTTAATGAAGTGGCGAAGGAAATTAATATGCTTGCAACTGCCAGATTATTTGAAGCTCTGATAAAATCGAACGAAGGTTTATCTTTAGGGTTAATTTTCGATTCGTCGGGTTTTGTATCAAAACGCTTTCTTACAAAACTTAAAATGCTTTCGGGAATCACTTTTATAATTCCGTTGCTTGCCGCAATATTCATTCTTACAAGATTACGGCTGATTGCAGAGGACTCGAATCTTTCAAAACCTTCGTGCTGTCTGCTTAAATTTAAGGTGGTATCTGTAACGGTTTTTGCTTTTTTCGATTTCCATAAAGTAATTACCATAATAACGCCCGAAAGCAGCAAAATAATTTCTGGTGTGCTTACTTTTCCTTTCAATGCGGTCATTAACATATTATCAGGATTGGGCACCAAAGAAGCAAAATTATAAGAAGCAAGTCCCGCCAAAGGAACACCGATAAAATTAACAAGATCGTTTGCAGCAAAAGCAAGCGCTAAGCCAAAAGTTCCTACAAGCACAATCGGTTTAAATACATTGATTTTTGTAAAAATAAGAAGTAATTGAAAGACAGCGGTGCAAACTAAAAAGCTGTATAGGAATAATATTCCGGCATTATTTTCAATCCAGCTTATGCTTTCATTCGAAAGAAACGCTGTATCTTTTGCCCCTTTAACAACAATAAAATAAGAGATGGAAGTAAGTGCAAATCCAGCCCAAATCCCCCCGACTTTTTTCAGATACTTTGTATAATCGAATGTAAAGATAATTCTGCAAATATATTGTACAATCATACCGACAGTAAAAGCAACAATTACAGAAATAAGAATTCCGGAAACAATTGTTAAAGCTTGGTTTGTATTTATAAACTGAAGAACATTCAGATTTCCTTCTGAACTGCTTAACACTTTAATTAGTGCAACGCCTACGGATGCTCCTAATAAATCGAATACTATTGAAACTGTTGTTGAAGTAGGCAGACCGAAAGTATTAAATGAATCAAGAAGAATAATATCGGCAATCATTACAGAAATAAAAACTATCATAATTTCGGACATTGTAAACATATCCGGATGAAAAATTCCTTTTCGGGCAACTTCCATTATGCCGCTCGAAAAACCGACACCAGCCATTATTCCGAGGCTTGCAACAGTCATTATGATATGCCGGGGCGCAACCTTTGATCCGATAGCAGAATTAAGAAAGTTTACCGCATCGTTAGATACCCCTACAATGAGGTCGCTTATAGCTAAAATAAATAATACAATTACAATGAATAAGTATAATTCCATCTGAAGTGAACCTGAAGTTTATTCTTTCTCTTTATGTAAAATCTGAAAATTCTACGTGCGAATTATAATCATTTCCTGAATTGTTTCAAAAAATACAGTTTTATCGTTCTCAAAATATTATATAAATCCCTATTGGAACTTTCAATTTAATAACAGTTTTAATATATATTTACTTTTCAATTTTAATTTGTTTAAGATCAAATGGGAAATTTAATCGGCATATTAATGGTTTTAACAGGATTGATTATTTCTGCTGTTCTGTTCGGAAAGGATAAAAACATACAATTATTTATCTGGAGTGAGGTTTTTTTCTCGGGAATTGTGGTTTTAGTTTTTACTAATTTCGATTTAATCAGCCCTGCAAATTTTTCGTTAATGACATTATTTTCAGTTACCGGTTTATCTCTGCTTATTTTGTTTTTAAATAATTTAAAAAATTATTACTTCCTTGCAGGTTCACTAATTTTGCTTTTATTGAGCTGGGCAGCAATAGAAATTTTTCCATCTCTTAATTTTGAATTTCCCTTTGCAATAGCCGGCAAGCTGTTAGGTTTTTTGATTATAACATTTTTAATTTTTGCGGCAGTCTATTTTTTCCGGAAATTGAAATCGCATCAGCCGCCGGAAGAATAAAAAACTTCTCCTTCGGGGATAAATGATGAAGGAATGCTTTCGCTTGTTATTTCTATTTTTTTCAATCGTTTAATATCAAATTTCAACAGGTTTGTTAATTTGTAGTATCTTTTTCCGGATTCGGGCGAAAATGTACCCAGCGAAAAAGTGTCCTCGCCAATAAAAGCCCAAACCTGGTAAACTTCTTCATCCGGAAGCGCCGGAATATTTGCAAGATCCAGAAGAGCTTCGTCATTCGTCCCGGCAATAAATATTTTACCGCTGCGGTCGGGGTTAGCCTTGCTGCCTTTTAATTGCAAAGTAAGAATATCGGGATAATTAAAAAATTCGGTAAAAATACTGTTATCTTTAATGTATTCTTTTATCTGATTATTTTCGGCAATCAAACCGGTTAATTTTTCTTCAAGCGAATTTATTTTTGAAGTTTGCGAAGAAGTAATTATCAGCATAATTGTTAAAATTAAAAGCACTAAAACGGAAGGAATAAGAAAAAGCAGAAACTTATCGGAATGAAAAACTGAAGATTTTTTAACCGGAACCGGCGGTAATTTTTCTTCTTTTTTCTGCTCGTTGATTTTTGTAAAGGACAAAGGCATTGCAGCTATTTCCTCATCCTTTATTTCATCTGTAATTTTATTTACATCAATTTTCTCTTCTTTGGAAGGTTCCGGCAGTATTTCATCTTTACTTTCCGGCAATTCATCTTCAGCGGAAAGAGGACTTTCCTGCACAAAGGTTTTAGATAAAATTTTATTTTTAATTTCTTCCGAAGGCAGTTCCTTTTCAAGAATTACCGGCAGCAGGGCAATTGTATTCTGCAATTCGCCCAGTTCGCGGTAAGGCAGATCGTTACCTTTAAGCATATAACTTTTGAAATTTATAAAATTTTCTCTGTCCATACAGCCGGCTGCAAAAGAACTTATCATTTCGTGAATTTCTCTGTCAGCCATTGACAGCCTCCGGTGCACTGATTTTTTCTTTTAGAATCTGCAGAGCTATAAGAATTTTTGTCCTTACGGTTTCAACCGGAATTTGTAATTTTTTGGAGATTTCTATTAAAGTAAGACCTTCGTAAAGCGCAAGATGAATAACATACTTCTGGGCTTCGGTTAACTCTTCAAGCGACTTCTTTATTAAATCCGCTTTAACTAAAGCAGATTCAATTCCAAAAGGCATTATCAAGGCAGAAAGCGCCGGGAGAATAAAAAAATCTTCGTATTCTTCATCATAAAAATCTATTGTTTCGCTGTCCGAATTGCTTCTGCGGAGACTGTCAACCGCTCTGTTGCGGGCAAGAGTTACAATCCAGGCATAAACATTTTTGATTTTAAGAACCGGTGCTTTTACCCAGATAATCCTAAAAACCTCCGATAAAATATATTCAGCGGTTTTTTCTTCGGTAACAATTTTTTTGATTAAAGGATAAATAACTGGCGAATAAAGTTCAAATATTTCCTTAAATGCATCTTTATCGCCGGCGGCAATTTTTTGGAACAGAATATTATCTTTTATTTCGGCTGTTTCTTGCAAGATATCCTTAACCGTAATTTACTCTGAGTTCAAAACTATGATTATAACTCTAAAAAAACAAACAGAAAAAAGGTGTCAGTCTTCAAAAGATTATTTTTTCAGACTGTTTTTATTAAATTCTATTTTCTATCGCGAGTAACGGGAGCCGGAGCAGCTTTGTTAATTTCTACGGTTTCCCAAACTTTGCCGGAAATGTAAACTTCATTCTTCAGCCAGGTTTCCCGCAGTTCTTCCTCCGAATCAAAATTTACTGCCATTACCGAACCAGCCATTTTGCCTTCTTCATTTAATAATGCGGCAGCATAAACAAGTTTTCCTTCTTCGCGCAGTTTATCCGCATTTTTCAAATGTTCTGTTCTTGCAGCCATCCGGCGTTCAAGCGCTTTTTCGTCCTTA
>CAYTFZ010000147.1:0-2654 GCA_964437215.1 uncultured Melioribacteraceae bacterium
AATAATAATTTACGGAATGTTCTCCCTTTTTGCTTTTAAACATAATTTCTTTAAGAAAACTTGTTTCTTTCTTAAAGGTTTGGGTTTGAATGTTTTGAGTTTCTATCTTATTTTCAAACCTTAAAGGTCAAAAAACCAGCGACCTTTAAGGTTGAGATGATAATTTACTTTACGGCTTTTTTATAACTTTCTATTCCCCTTCCATAAACGGATAGCGCCAATCTTTGGGAGGTTCAAATGTTTCTTTAATTGTTCTGACTGATAGCCATTTCATAAGATTCATAGCACTGCCGGCTTTATCATTTGTACCGGAAGCTCTTCCCCCGCCGAAAGGCTGCTGGCCAACCACAGCCGCAGTTGGTTTATCATTAATATAAAAATTACCGGCCGCATTTCTTAATTTCTCTGCCATTTTCACAAGTATATTTCTATCCTGCGACCAAATTGCACCTGTAAGCGCATACTGGGTTGATGTGTCGCAAAGTTCAAGTGCCTCATCAAATTTATCATCATCGTAAATATAAATTGTGAGAACCGGACCGAATATTTCTTCTACCATTGTTTTAAAATGCGGATTACTTGTTACAATTGTTGCCGGTTCGATAAAATATCCTTTTTCATCACTGTATTTTCCTCCGGTAATTATTTCAGCTTCGTCAGATTTTTCTGCAAATTTTATGTAATCTGTAATACTTTCGTAAGCGCTTTTATCGATAACAGCGCTCATAAAATTTGTAAAATCCTCGGGACTGCCGATTTTTATTTTGGAAACTTCCGCTACATACTTTTCTTTAAATTCCTGCCAGATTGATTTCGGGATATACATTCTTGAAGCGGCTGAACATTTCTGTCCCTGATATTCAAAAGCTCCTCTCAGCGCGGCAACAACCAATGCATCAACATCAGCGCTGCTGTGTGCAAAGATAAAATCCTTACCGCCGGTTTCTCCAACTATTCTAGGATAATATTTCATATTCGCAATATTATTCCCTATTGTTTTCCACATATTCTGAAAAACTGAAGTCGATCCTGTAAAATGGATTCCGGCTAAATCGGCGCTTGCCATAACCGGATTCCCTACTTTGCTTCCCGAGCCGGGAATAAAATTTATTACACCGTCAGGTAAACCTGCTTCCTGAAGTAATTTCATTATATGATACGCGGAATATACTGCGCTTGATGCTGGTTTCCACAAAACTGCATTTCCAACCATCGCTGGAGCAGTCGGCAGATTTCCGGCAATTGAAGTGAAGTTAAACGGGGTTACAGCAAATACAAATCCTTCAAGCGGACGGTATTCAACTCTGTTCCACATTCCTTTTGGCGAATATGGCTGACCTCTCATAATTTCGGTCATATAATATGCATTGAATCTGAAAAAATCAATAAGTTCGCAAGCAGCGTCAATTTCCGCTTGATATACGGTTTTCGATTGTCCCAGCATTGTAGCAGCATTTAAAGTAGCACGCCAGCTTCCGGAAAGCAATTCTGCTGCTTTCAGAAAAATTGAAACTCTGTGTTCCCAGGGCATTTCTGCCCATTCTTTTCCGGCTTTAAGTGCAGAATCAATTGCAAGCTTAACTTCAGATTCTCCCGCTTGATGATATGTTCCAAGAATATGTGAATGTTCGTGAGGAATTCTCATTTCTGCAAGATTTCCTGTGCGAATTTCCTTTCCGCCGATTATTAATGGAACTTCAATTTTCTTCGATTTTAATTCAATAATTTTCTTTTTTACCGCTTCTCTTTCAGGACTGCCCGGTTTATAATTTAATACAGGTTCATTTATGGGTGCGGGCACTTTAAAATATGCGTTTGACATAAGCTTACCCTTTCTTTAATCTTTTATAAAATATACTTTCTTCCCGTTGAAAAGTCAATCGGTATAAATATATTTTGGGCAAGTTCTAAAAATATTTTTAACTTTTTACGTTTTAATTACTTGCATTTCACACTTTGAACAGTCAAATTTAAGCTGGAATTTCCCGTATTCATTTTTAAGGAATATAGGTTCGGCATATGTTTTTTTTACATTCTTTTCCTTCGGACATAAATTCAATTCGTATTTGATGCAGTATTTACAAGTCATTAGCACTGTATCTTTTTTTGCACCCGATATTTCAACGCCGTCCGAAATATTTTTAACGCCTCTTTTATGGTAAAATTTTCGGGATAATTTATTAACTGTGTTTCCTCTGAAATCAATTGAATCTTCAAAATATTCAGTTACAGCATCAGATTTTTCCCGTCGGATATAAGGATGAGTTTCCTGCATTCCGGTTTCTGCAAATTCTAATATTTCCCTGCGGATATTATTAATTGAAGAGACCGGCAGAAAATATATTTTTTTTGTAATTATTTCAATTTTTTCAATGCTAAAAACAGAATCCCCGCTCTTTCTTAACTGATTATTGAAAATTTCTTTCATTCTTTCTTCATTTTCCGCGGGCGTTTTTTCAATTTTAAAATCTTTGCCGAAATTGAAATTATCAGAATTTAGATTAACAGAAAGTCCGTTTTCTGTATCGGTAATTTTAAGATTAGCAGCAATTTTTCTGGTTTCGTCATTTCTGTTAACAGATTTTATAAATGCAGGATTAAGATTTCGGTAAACTTCAGCTCCTATCGGAATTATGAATTGCTTATCCTTAAAT
>CAYTFZ010000147.1:2754-5130 GCA_964437215.1 uncultured Melioribacteraceae bacterium
TTGCTTATCCTTAAATACTTTATTCTTTTCGAATTTATTCACATACATTCCGGCAATTTCCGTATCATCCTTAATAATATAAAGTCCATCGCCGTTTGAAATGTTTTCTCCGGTTTCTATTTCAAAATATTCGCTGCAGCTTTTAACAACTTTCCCCATAAATTTGCCTCTCGATTTCGGCGAATCCATTGAAGAAAGTGATTTATTCCTTCCGCTGAAAAAATATTCTGTAAATCCTCTGTTAAAAGTAATATCCGGATCAGGCTCAAAATTTATTTCGGATTTTCCGATAGAAGCTTTTTGATAAGCCGGCATATTTTCAAGGATTTCATCAAGCTTCTTTCTGTAATATGCGGTTATGTTTTTTACATAAGCTAAATCTTTCAGTCTTCCTTCAATTTTAAAGGAAGAAATTCCGGCAGAAATCAACTCGTTAAGATGAGCAGATAAATTCAGGTCTTTAAGCGAAAGAAGATGTTTATCTTTTACAATTACATTTCCAGACGAATCCAGCAAGTTGTACGAAAGCCGGCAAGGTTGGGCGCATTCGCCGCGGTTCGCGCTTCTTCCGCCAATTGCATAACTCATATAGCACTGTCCGCTGAAACACACGCATAAAGCCCCGTGAATAAAATACTCAAGCTCGCAATTTGTTTCCTCTCTTATTTTTTTGATTTTTTCCAAAGAAAGTTCTCTGGCAAGAATAATTCTTTGAATATTCTGGTTTCCTAAAAACTTAATTCTCTCAATTCGGTAATTATGAGTCTGGGTTGATGCGTGCAATGCCACAGGCGGAAGATCTATTTCAAGCAGCGCCATATCCTGAAAAATAACCGCATCAATCCCTTCTTCGTAAAGCCGGCAAATAATTTTCCGTACCTCTTCTATTTCATTATCATAAATTATTGTATTTATTGCAGCATAAATCTTTGCCCTGAATTTATGAGCATATTTTATAAGTTTCGAAATATCGTCGATGGAATTTCCAACCGAAGCTCTGGCTCCGAATTTCGGTCCGCCGATATAAACGGCATCAGCCCCGCAATTTATTGCAGCAATCCCGTATTCGGCGTTTTTAGCAGGAGATAAAAGTTCTATTTGTCGATTAGAATTCATAATCTAAAAATAAATGAAAAAAGTATTAGTGCAGAGTTTTTTTTCGATGCGTAATTCAACTCTTAATCTTAAACCCTGATCTTGATCAAAAAAGTTATTTTAACTTTTTTCTCAAAAACTGGTTCATCTGATTTGCAAATTCGCGTACATCTTTTTCGTTTATTGATTTCTGCCCTTTTAAAATTTCACCGCCATCCCGGATTTCCTGCATTAAATTTCTGATTGCCAATGCCTGCTTAATATTTTCGGCATCATAAAATTTACCTCTGTGATCAATCACAAAAGCCTTTTTATCAATTACACGATCTGCCAGCGGAATATCGGAAGTTATTACCAAATCGCCTTCGTTTGCAAATTCTGCAATTTTATTATCAGCTTCATCGGGACCGGAACCGACAATAATATTCGTAACATTTTTTGAAATACCTATACTTACGCGCTTGTTTGCAATAATTACAGTTGATAACGAATGTTTTAGTATTGCCCTGAGCACAACTGGTTTTAACAAGTTCGGAAAAGCGTCTCCGTCAATATAAAGTATCATTCACAAATCTCTTTTACTCTGCCAACTTCCCCGCCGGTCAGCCTTACTTTTATTCCGTGCGGGTGAGAAGGCGAATTCGTGAGGATATCCTGAACAATTCCTTCGGTCAGTTTGCCGCTTCTCTGATCCTGCTTCAGCACAATTTTCACTTTTATTCCCTTGCTGATATTACTTCGTTTTTGTCCGTCCATTGAATTATTTCCTAACAATAACAATAAAATATATTACAATTATTTAATATATCTAATTTAATATATTTTTCAGGTAGATATATTTATTCAGGCAGGCAGTTATACCTGATTAAATGAAAATATGAAAGCAATTAAATCCCAACCAGTAGCTAAAAATTATTCAATTTTACCAATTATTTTCTGCAGCAATTTCTTCCAATGTTTTTCTAGAGTTTGGCAACAGCTGTTCGGGAACTTTACCAAACTTATTTTTACACTGCCATCTTTTACAGTCGTTCCTGCCAACAATTCCGTTTGTGCAATATTGAAGTCTGTAATTTTTAGAAGTAATTTCTTTACCCTTTAATAAACCTAAAAATATCGGACACTTTTCTGCACTCGGACAAACATCTGCCATAAATTCTCCAATAATTTATTTGATTTTCAGATAATATTCGGATTATAATATTGAAAGTTAAATTAACATACTCCCGTTATAATAAATCAATATTTTGGCAGATCAATTAGTAAAAGCTTAAATATATA
>CAYTFZ010000148.1:0-5107 GCA_964437215.1 uncultured Melioribacteraceae bacterium
GATTGATCGTAAACCAATCTGACTGTGAATGAAACACCTCCTGTTCCGCCTCCACTGCCAGTTCCTCCTGTTCCGCTAAATCCGCCACTTCCTGAATCTGTTGGGGAAGAATCGTCACTGCAACCGGCGAAGATAGCTATTATAATTACAGATAATATTTGAATAAATAATTTTTTCACTTTACACCTCGAATTTTTGATATTATAACTTGAATTTTAATGATGCGCCTAATTTTAATGTTAGAACGCTATTGCTTATTCCAGGGAAATTATAAGTATCTGTTAAAGGAATATATGCCATAAAATCACTTCCTAATATCATATCAGGAGAAATTTTGAAGTTATATCCCACACCTGTTGCAATATCAAATCTGATAGATTTTGTATCAAGACTCATTGCATTTACTTGAGGGGACTGACCTGAGGCTGTTTGAGTATTTTCACCACTTGAGTTAATTTTAACTCCAAACGATGGACCTGCAACCATATAGAAACCACTGAATTCTACTTTAAATAGCGGATCAATTGTTATATATGATAATGAAAGAGATGTTTCTGAAGTTACATTATTGCTTGTTTGTGAATTTGAAAAGCTCTTCATATCGAATGCAGTTAAGTTTACAATCAAACCAATTCGTTCACTAAAAGAAACATCAAGTTGTCCGCCTATACCAATGCCTACTCCATTCCATGTTCCTGTTAACCCTTTTTGATTATAAATATTCATATTGCCGGTTAATCTAGGACCAATTGCAATTTCCTGTGCAAATGTTACATTTAACAATGCAGCTGCAAATAACGCGATAAATAATACTGATTTTTTCATACTGTACTCCTTTAATTTAGTTTGTGTTATTAATTAGATATTTTTGTGAAAACTGAAAGTTTTCATCGTTGTTTGAAAATTTTCCGATAAAATTAAATTCCCATTCCTGCCCGCTATTTACTCCTTCGTAAGCAACTAAAAGCTGCCAGCTGCCTGCTTTATAAATGGTTTGTAAATCGCTATTAATGGTTTCGTTAAAGTTTTTTACTGATAATTCAACTTTATCGATTTTTATATCCGAATGAGGTTTGAACCAAAACTCGGTAGTGTTCAAATATTTCCTGCTTTCGTAATGGCACAATTCAATTTCAAAAATTTCTTTTATTTCAGATTCTTTTTTATAAGAATCGTCAGTAGTGAAAATTGATTTCTTCATTTCACTGACCATACCCGAAATATTTTCTGATACTTTTTTAATCATCTTGATCAATTCAACTGTGAAATTTTTTTTAATTACTGACATCAAATTGCTTTCAGTATTTGTGAAAAATGTCTGACGCCAAATTATTTTGCAGGAAAGGGGAAAACAACACTCGGAGGGTTACAAAAACACTCGTGCCACCCTACAAAAACACTCAAAAATAAATTTATTGCGTTTTTAAGCGATTTTCGCAGGTTTCTAAATCAAGTTTTTTTATTGAAAAAAATATTTTGAGTGGGACTATTTAAATCCAAATCCGCCATTAGAAAACAATATAATGGCGGATCCATCAAAGCCGGACACGTCGACTAACAAAATAGCCAATAATAAAAGTTCGACCATAATCTTGATTGTTCTAATGACTATTTTGGGTTAAATATTTTGTACGGCTGAGTAGAGGTTTCCATTGCGATCGATGTTCAATTTTTTGCGGATTCTGGTGCGGGCTACTTCAATGCTCTTAGTAGTTTGGTTTGTAATTTGGGAAATTTCTTTTGTGTTGAGGTTCATTTTTAAAAATGCGCAAATCTTTAATTCGCCCGAAGTCAAGTCGGGGCATTTTTCAGCAAGACGTTTATAAAAATCGGGGTGTACTTCTTCAAAGTGTTTAATAAAATCATCCCAGCCTCTTTCCTGATAGCTGCTTTCAAGAAGATTTTTCAACTTGCGGAGTTCATTCCGTTCATTAACTCCTCCTTCAAAACAATTATCAATTGCAGTGGATATTTCCTCAAGAACTTTATTGTTCTGAGAAATCATCATTGCTTTCGAAGTAAGTTCGCGGTTTTTTGTGTCAATCTGACTTTGCAGAAGATCAATTTTTCTGTTTAATTTCAACTGATTTCCTTCTTGCTCTTCGGCTTCTTTTTTCTTTTTCAGATAGAATTTCATCAACACAATTAATACAAGAATAACCAATAAAGTAAGAATAGCGAGTATGACATTTCTTTCCCTTATTTCTGATTCTGCTTGGAGGGCATTATTTTTTGCAGTCAATTTTTCATTCTGCAAACGTGCAAAGTTGTATTTAGCTTCTGTATCTTCAATAACTTTTATTCTATCCCGATTTATCAAGCTGTCTTTTATCTCGGAATATTTTCTGAAATTTATTAGTGCGCCTTTTAAATCGCCTTTTTGTTCCAATATTTTGGAAATTAACAAACTCGATTTTGCATACGAATCTGGAATATTCCTTTCGGATGAAATTGATTGAACATTTTTTGCCAATTCAAGAGCTTTATTTGCATCGCCGGTTTTAAAAATAATTTCAGCCATTTCCTGCTTTGCATTTGCCAAGCCTACCGTATCGCCAATTTCTTCTGCAGCCGAAAGAGCGCGGTTAAGATAAGTTAATGTGTTTTCGTAATCTTTATTTTTTGAGAAATATTCCGAGATTATTACAAGCACTTCGGCTAACCTCGATTTATCTCCCACCAGATTTACAAGCTCAATAGTTTTGCTGATATATTTCAACGAGTTTTCTTTATCGTTAAGAGCAATGTATGTTTTTGCCATATTCGCGTACCGGGCAAGAAGCCGGTAGTTATCGTTGATATTTTCCGCAATTATCATCGATCTCTCAAAATAATCAAGCGCGCGTTTGTAATTTTTATATTTCAAATAAAATTCGCCGATGCTGTCCAAAACGTCCGAAATATTTTGCTCCTCGCCGGTTTTATTGCAGAAATCGAGAGATGTTAAAAGCGAATTTATGGCTTTTTGGTAGTCTCCTGTTTGCATATAAAGGTTGCCAAGATTATTATAAACCACTGCGTTGTAATAATCGTCGCCTGTTTCTTTGGCAATGTCAAGCGCTTTATCGTAATGATGTTTCGAACTCCCCGGGTTTCCGCATTCGCGATAGACAATCGCCATACCGATATGCGACCAGAAAACGCCATCCTCGTCTTCCATTTCTTTGTATATTTTAAGCGCGTTGCTGTAACACGCCAAAGCCGTGCTGTATTTCCCGTTTTCAAGATTTATTTCTGCAAGATTAAAATCGCAGATTGCAGTCAGCGAGTCTTCATCAACTTCTTTTGCATAACTCAGTGCTTTTTTAAAATAATCTGTTGAAAGGAAGAATTTATTCTGCTGCTGAAGAATTACTCCGGCTTTGCTTAGTACGTCAATTTTCTTCCTTAAAATATCCTTGTTATTTTTTATTTCGTCATCGCTTTTATCAATTATGTTTATTGCCCTGTTGTAATAAAAGAACGCCGAATCGCTGCTTATTACCTTAATTTTATCGCCTTTAACAGATAAATAATTAACTTGTTTTAGAAGTGAGTCGGCATCGGAGAACTGACCGTTTACAAAAACACCAGTTAAAAAAAGGAAGGATAGAAGAAAAATCTTTTTCTTGTAGGATGAAATCGTATAAAATTCTGTCAGATACTGCATAAATATTACATTTATTTAACAAATGATGAATAATCAAAAAGAATTATCTTTTTAATATTTCAGTTATAAAATAATGTTTTTTTGTTTAAAAAATAAGAGGCGGTTATCATATTTTGAAAATAAAGTTGATGTTATAGAAAAGAGACTTTATTAATGAACCGTCCACCCGTAGAAGACCATAACTACTTGATTAACGAAAATATCAAATTGAAACAAATAACTTATCTTTTTAAATTTTTATTTTTTTTACAAGCCATCTAATTAAACTATAAAGAAGAATACAACCAAAGCAAATAATTAAGGAAATTATAAATGTCATTTGAGTAATTTGAAAGGTCTTAAAATCTGGATTTAACAAATCTCCTGAATCAATACCCCAATTGGTATAACTTAATATATTTGAAAAAAGGATTATCTCAAGAATCCAAAATAAATAAGAAGATAATTTATGATTACATATTTCCGAGTGAATTATTATTGTTAAGCTTATTATGAATGGGCATATTATTCCAGTAAAGATAAGCTCATCGGTCGGTAAATAGTTTTCTGCTGTATATCGCATATATAGAAAAACTGCATAAATTAATACAATTATAAAATTGATAAATAATATAAGTTTAGAAATTGTCATTATTTCCTTCTTTTGGAAAGTGTTTATTTTATTCTGTCCAATTTACAATAATTTTCAGTCATCGAAAATCTCTTAGCTTATTAAATCTTTTTTTCAAAACTTTATCCCGGTTTTTATTTCAATAGTTGTATTTCTCAAATCACGTGTAGAATTTTTTGTTGCTCTTGTTAAATCCTTATTTATTGTAAACTCGAGAATTATTTTAAAAGGAGCTGAAATTTTAATCTCTCCGCCGATGCCCGCAAGTAAACCGAAAGTTACTTTTTCGTAATTCTCTTTTGCTATGCTACTTGATAGGAAATAATTATTAGCTATTCCACCAATCAAATAAGTGTTGTTAGCAGAAATAGCTCCTGAAATTCTAAGTCTTCCAAATGCTAAAATGCTCAGGTACTCCAACTTATTATTGCTACTGCTCTGATAGCTTCCATTCGTAGGAGAAGTTAAATTTGAACTATAACCTTTTTGAACATATGATAATTCTGAAGTAATTGAAATATTTTCCCACGAAACCACATCTTTACTCATTCCGAAACTTAGTCCCAGTCGAGGCGCTTGATTGTTGACTTGAAATGCGACAACACTGCCAAATTTTATAGCGGTATTCTCAAATACTTGAGCGTTTGTATTAACAATATAAGTAACTAGAAATAATACGGCATAAATAAACAATTTTCTCATAATTGAAGCATCTATAGTTTATGCAATTTTGCAAATAATGCTAAATGATAAAACGAGTAAAAGATACAATAATTTTTCACTATTTTTTACCCTTCCTTAAACTTACTGTTTATATATTTATGTATTATACTCGCAATTATGTTTGA
>CAYTFZ010000149.1:0-2061 GCA_964437215.1 uncultured Melioribacteraceae bacterium
GCGTTTTTAGAACTGATATGAGCAATATGAACTTTCGCATCGAGATATTCTGCCATAATTATATCACGGCTTACTATTAAATCTTCAGCAATTGTTGGAATAGATGGAAGTCCCAGATGAGTTGAAACCTCGCTTTCATTCATTGCGCCGCCGGCAAGACTTTCTTCTTCGCAATGTTCAAGAATAACCCCGTTTATCATTTTAGTGTATTCCATTGCTTTGCGCAAAATTCCGGCTGATTTTACTGCAGTTCCGTCATCCGAAAAAGCTACGGCGCCTGCTTCACTTAATTCGAGCATAGGGGCAAGCGATTCTCCTTTTCTTTCAATTGTAACTGCTCCAACCGGATCGACATCAACAAGATGATTATGCGCTTTTTCTTTAACAAACCGGATTGTTTCGGCACTGTCGGCTGCGGGAGTTGTATTAGGCATTGCCGCCACTCCGGTAAAACCTCCTGCTGCCGCTGCGTTACATCCCGAAATTACGGTCTCTTTGTCTTCCCTTCCCGGTTCGCGCAAATGGACGTGCATATCGTAAAATCCCGGCGCGCAATATTTTCCGTTAAAATCATAAACTTCTGCGTCAGGATATCCGGAAATATTAATATCTTCTATTTTAATTATTATTCCGTTTTCTATAAGCAAGTCGGTTTTTTTATTAAGTTTTTGTTGTGGATTTATAAGATTAACATTTTTAATAATTATTTGCATTTTTCACCTGATTATTAATTCATTGTTCCTAAAAGATAAAGCACTGCCATACGGACAGCAACACCGTTTGTAACCTGATCAAGAATTACCTGATACGGTCCGTCTGCTACTTCCGAACTAAGTTCAACACCGCGGTTTATAGGTCCCGGATGAAGGATAAGAGGTTTTTTTGAATGTCTTTCGAGCCTCTCTCTTGTTATTCCAAAAAAATTATGATATTCGCGTATGCTTGGAATGGATGCCCCTGCTTTTCTTTCGAGCTGGATTCTGAGAACATTTAGTACATCATTTTCTGCAATTGCATCGTCAATCCTGCTAAATACTTTAACACCGAGTTTTTCAATATCCCACGGAATCATTGATGCCGGACCGCAAACTGAAAGTTTAGCTCCCATAGTTTTTAATCCGTAAATATTGGAAAGAGCAACGCGGGAATGAGTTATATCTCCAACGATACATACTTTCAGACCCTCTAATTTTCCGTATTTTTCGCGGATTGAATACATATCAAGCAAACCTTGCGTAGGATGTTCGTGAGCTCCGTCGCCTGCGTTTATTATGTTTGCTTTTGAAATTTGTGTTAAAAAATTTGGGACGCCCGCCGATTCGTGCCGTACAACTATCATATCTACTTTCATTGCTTCGATATTGCGGACAGTATCTTTTAATGTTTCGCCTTTTTTCGTACTGCTTTGCGAAGCCGAAAAATTTACCGTATCGGCCGAAAGCCTTTTCTGCGCAAGCTCGAAAGATATACGGGTACGCGTCGAGTTTTCGAAGAAAAGATTAACGACAGTTTTTCCTTTTAAGGTAGGAACTTTTTTTATCGGTCTTTCAAGAACTTCGCGGAAAGTAGTTGCAGTATCAAGAATGAGCTGAATATCTTCGCGAGAAACACCTTCGAGACCCAATAAATGTTTTGTTGTTAAAGGCATATTTATTCACCATTTAAATTAGTTATATCCAAAAGATAAAGAGCATCTTCGCCGTCAATTTCAGTTAATTGCAGCTTTACTTCTTCGTTTATAGAAGTAGGTACATTCTTGCCTACAAAATCAGCTTTAATAGGCATTTCGCGGTGCCCTCGGTCGGCAAAAACACATAGCTGTATTGAGCTTGGACGTCCCAAATCCATTATTGCATCCAGCGCAGCCCTTGTCGTTCTTCCTGTATAAAGAATGTCATCAATTAATATTACATCTTTTTCAGTAATATCGAAGGTTATATCCGTAACCGATACTTCGGGCTGTTTTAATCTTGTACGAAAATCATCACGGTATAGAGTAGCATCAAGAACACCCAGTTGCGGCTCTTTATTATCAATTTCTGCTATTTTTTTCTGAATTCT
>CAYTFZ010000149.1:2161-5065 GCA_964437215.1 uncultured Melioribacteraceae bacterium
GGTAAAGTAAAGATGTTTTAAATTCTTTTTACTAACTTTTTAGTATTTGCTCCAAATGATGCTTCAAATGCCTCAGGTAATCCGTAATTATAAATTCTAAAGTAAAAGGTTTTTCCTTGCCCGCATTCACAGGATTCGAAAGCGTTTCTGCCGGAACGACTTCCAGAAGCTTGCAAAAATTAAAATTAACCACGCTGAAAAGTTCAACTAATTCCTTCCAATCCCTTTCGCAGTATTTCTGAATTTCAACCCAATCGTCTTGATTGTATGCGGGGAAATCAGCAGCAGAATTTAACATCGCCCTTACTGTTCTTTGATGATTATTTAGTGCAGAATCGATTAGGTGTCCTAATATTTCTTTTTTCGACCATTTATCGGGAGCGGGTTTAAGAGATGCAGTTTCATCGGAAAGTTTGAATAATTCCTGCTTTACAGAATCAATTGTATTAAATATTTGTTCGGATATTGTCTTCATAATATTATTTTATTTTTCTTATTAAATTTAGATAATTACAAGTGTTTTTTATTTTTTTCATGCAAAATATACATAACATTTATCAATGATTTTTAATTTTGTCAATATTAAACCTTCAGGTTCCTATGAAAAAGATTTTCTTTCTTTTTTTCTTTTGTTATCTCAAGTCAGTTTCAGCTCAATCGGATGCCGTTACTCAGTTTTCCACAATAGACGCTTTACTTAACGGGCTATACGATGGACAATTTTCATTTGGTGAGGTAAGCAGGAGCGGAGATTTTGGAATAGGTACTTTTAATGCGCTCGACGGTGAAATGGTTTTGCTCGATGGTCAAATTTTTCAGATAACAGCAGAGGGCGGAGTTAATTTAATTGATTCTTCCGCAACAACTCCTTTCAGCATATCAACTTTTTTTGATAATGATAAGCGTTTTAAAATTGATTCCTGCCAATCATTAGAAGAACTTACCCAAATTCTAGACGCGAAAATTGTTTCGGGTAATATTTTTTATGCCGTAAAAATTTCAGGAAACTTTCTGTACGTTAAAACACGCAGCGTACCTAAACAAAATAAACCTTATTTACCTCTTGCCGAAGCTGCAAAACATCAGATTGTTTTCGAAAAAGAAAATTTAAAAGGTGACTTAATTGGTTTTTATGCTCCTATTTATGTAAAAGGAATTAATGTTCCCGGCTACCATTTGCATTTTTTATCGGAAGATAAAACCTTCGGAGGACATGTTCTTGATGTTAAGATAGGTAAAGTTGAATGTTTTTTAGATGAGATAAAAAGTTTCAAGCTTATTCTGCCGGATGATGCGGAATTCTTAAAAACAGACCTTTCCCAAGATAAAGAGAATGAATTGAAATCAGTTGAAAAAGGAAATTGAAGCTGCGAAAAATGATTTAAATTTTTCGCAGTCAGTTCATTTAAGCTTATCTATCGCCTCTGCGTCCGCCGCCAAAGCCGCTTCTTCCACCGCTTGCGCCTCTATTGCTGCCAAATCCGCCGCCTTTGCTTCCTCCGCGTCCGCCGCCGCTTCTGCCGCCGCCAAAGCCGCCTTTCCTGTTTCCGCCGCCTTCGCTTTTAGGACGAGCTTCGTTTACTACCAAATTTCTTTCTTTAAGTTCGGTGTCATTCATTGCTCTTACGGCCTGATCTGCTTCTTCTTTCGAAGGCATTTCGATAAAGGCAAATCCTTTCGATTTTCCGGTGAACATATCTTTAATAATTTCTGCTTTATCTACTTTGCCGAATCTTTCAAATGCGGCTTTAAGTTCTTCTTCTGATACGTTATACGACAAATTTCCTACATAAATCTTCATCACTTCTCCATTTTTTAAAATTCAGTTTCGCGACTGAAAAATATTTTTAATTACAAAAATGAATATACATTTTTTTTTGTGAATTACATATACAAGTTTACGGGTAGAAAAATTCAATCAATAGTAATTTTTTTTACGATTCTTAATATTTTAATATGTTTATTATTTTCGGAATACATTATTTTTATGGGAACTAATTTATAAGGATAATAGCGATGAAATTTTGGAATTTTGCAACTGCATTGGCAATAATGTTTTCTTCAACTTTAATATTGGCGCAAGAAAAGCACTTTACTTTAAAAAACACACGCATTTTTGAGATTAAAAACGAATTAACAGGACGCAATCACGAAATTATAGTAACACTACCTGGAAGTTACAAAGATTCAGTTAATAAACATTATCCAGTTCTTTATTACGTTGATGCTTATTGGGATACTCCCCTTTTGAATTCAATTCACGGAAATCTTGTTTACGATAACGTAATTCCCGAATTAATTATGGTCGGGTTTTCTTATCCCGGAGAAGATGCAAATTACGGAGAATTGAGATCAAAAGATCTTCCGCCAACACTTTCAGGTGAAGCCGACAAATTTCTAGAATTTATTGAGAAAGTTATAATTCCAAAGATAGATGGCGAATACAGAACAGATAAAAATAACCGGGCTGTTTCAGGAAATTCTCTTGGCGGGCTTTTTACGCTTTACGCTATGTATAAAAAACAAAATTTATTCAACAGATTTATTTCTATCAGTCCGGCAGTTATGTGGGATAACAATTACCTCTTTAATATTGACAATAAATATTCTGAACAGACTGAAATATTAAAAGGCAGATTGTTTTTATCGTACGGAGGAGACGAGTATTTGCCTTTTAGAAATCCGATTATTGAATTCCAGAAACAGATTGCAGCAAAAAATTATAACGGACTTGATCTTTTAAATTTTAATATTGAAGGCGAACGCCATACAGGAGTTAAAGCCGAAGGTTACAGCCGCGGTTTACGCTGGGTTTTTAAAGATATTGCCCCAACCGGACCAAGCGGATTAGCAAAAGAGATGAATGGACACTGATTAAATAAAAGCAGGAAGTTATTTTTCCTG
>CAYTFZ010000150.1:0-5012 GCA_964437215.1 uncultured Melioribacteraceae bacterium
TAATCGGACTAATAATAAGAATTAAATCAATATTAACGCTAAAAGAGCAATTTACCTATACTATCACACAAATTGAGAATCATAAATTAATTGAAACGGGGTTATATAAATATATCAGGCATCCCGGATATTTAGGACAATTAATTATTTTTCTAGGGATTACAACCTCTTTATCAAATTGGTTATCTATTTTATTAATGATGGTTTCTGTTTTAATTGGCTATATTTATCGGATAAGAACGGAAGAAAAATTTCTGATTGAACAAATGGGAAACAAATATTCAGATTATCAAAAAAGGACAAAGAAACTTATTCCATTGATATATTAAAACAACTCATTACAAATATTGCCAATAATAGCTTAAATAGTATTTATAGATCTAAAATGATTACCATCGAAAAGTTTTATAAAACGGATTTTGACAGATTAGCTTCATAAGTCCTCTTTTACTGTTTTCCATTTAAGTATTAAGTTATGGGGAAATTAATGATTTTAAGCTGGAAAAATATGTTTCAAAGTAACCAATAAATTATTGGTTTAAACTCAATTTTTTTGTCCATAATTTTAAAAGTTTTTCATACGAAATAAGTATATTTGTTTTAATATTTCTTACATAATAAACTTAGGAAAAACAGAAATGAAGAAAGTTTTATTATTCCTGACCTTATGCCAACAATTTTAAATAAATATTTTAATGAGATGAAAATGAAAATAATAAATTACCTGCTTATGCTAACTTTTTTGAGTTTACTTTTTGAAAAAAATGTATATCCTCAGGAAATTCAAAAACCTGAAGTTTCTACAGGCATCGAAATTGTTTCTCAGTTGGAAAAACCGGAGAATTATCAGGAATTTAATGAAAAAGATTATGCCGGATATTTGCTGGTTTATTTTAAAGATCAAAATCAATCGGCATATATGGCAATAAGCGAGGATGGTTATACTTTTACAGATATTAATGGTGGAAATCCGGTATTTATCGGGTCGCAATTGGCAGAGCAAAAAGGCGTGCGCGACCCGCACATTACCCGCGGACCGGACGGAGCTTTTTATTTGGCTATGACCGACTTGCATATTTTTGGCAAGCGGGCAGGATTCCGCGATACTGAGTTTGAACGCCCGGCTGAAAAATACGGATGGGGAAACAACCGCGCTTTGGTGCTGATGAAATCGTACGATTTAATTCATTGGACACATTCCGATTTCAGAGTTGACAAAGCTTTCCCGGAGCTTGGTGATATTGATTGCTCGTGGGCGCCCGAAACTATTTTTGACCCGGCTGTTGGGAAAATGATGATTTATTTTACAATCCGTTATAACAATAAAGAGTGCCATATGTATTATTCTTATACCGATGATAATTTTACTAAGCTTGAAACAACCCCGAAACGGATAACCGAAATTGGAGGTTTGGATGGTGATATTACCAAAGTCGGTAATCAATATCAGCTTTTTTACGTTTCCGATGCAAAAGTTTTACATTCTGTTTCCGATAAAATAAATGAAGGGTTTAAAACCGATACAACCCGCATTGATCCTGAAAAAGTTTCTACTGAAGCGCCCAATGTATTTAAGCGGATAGGGACAGACACTTACGTGCTTATGTATGATGTTTATGGCGCCAGACCAAGTAATATGGGATTCAGCGAAACTAAAGATTTTATTTCGTATGAAAATATCGGTCATTTTAATGAAGGAATAATGAAAGCTTCCAATTTTAAAAGTCCTAAACACGGTGCAGTAACATATCTTACAAAAAAGGAACTAAAAGCTATTGTTGAACATTGGAAAGTTGAATTGAAGTAAAATATTAAAAGGTATGAAAAATATTGAAAAAAATATCAGTGCATTATAATTGAGACTGTAACATAATTTGTGTAAAACTTTTTTACTATTCATTAACGGGGTTCTTCAACAATTTGAGGCTGCATAATGCGGCTTTTTTTATTTAATCGATAATATCAATTCGGCAATATCATTTATTTCGCTGTTGCTTAACTCGGCATACGATGGCATAAGCGAGCGATACATTTCCTTAAAATTTCCAACTCTTTTATCCTTTTCGAAATCAGATGTATTTTTGAGATATTTAATAAGTTCACTGCAATTCCAAAAATATTTTGTTTCAACAAATCCGGGTGCCATCACTGTACCTTCAAAATTGTTGCCGTGACACTGCAAACAGCCGTTTTTTATCATTAACTGTTTTGTTTCTGAATACTTTGATTTTTCGGTTTTGTTATTTGCGGAAATACTATCGTTATTATATCCTATATAGAAATTTATTGCTAAAAGAAGTGCAAAGAATAAAATAAAAAGAGCAATCCATTTAAAATAACCGCCCATGTATTACTTTCCAGTTATTTCCCCTCAAGAATAAGTCTGTCGTAATAGTCTTTATATTTTTGAACTGACTTAAACATACGATCAGCAATTTTATTTTGTCCGTTATTACTTTTTAGTAATTTTTCATCATTTTTGTTTGATAGAAACCCGGCCTCAAAAAGAATTCCGGGCATTGAAGCGCCAACCAGAACATAGAAACCTGCTTGTTTTATTCCGCGGGATGGAAGTCCAGGAATATCGGACATTTCTTTATTCAGTATATCCGAAAATTCTTCGGAATGACGCATGTATGATGAATGTGCCATGCTCACGAGAATAAAGTTTTCATCATCAAGCATTTTATAACGTTCCGGATTATCTTCCATACTGATAACGCTGTTTTCAAATTCAGCAATTTCGATAGCGTCTTGCGTTTTTCCTGGACGAAGCAGAAAGGTTTCGTATCCGCTTACATTGCTGGGTTTTTTCTTAAGAGAATTACAATGGATGGAAATAAAAAGTTTTCCATTGTTTTCGTTTGCAATTTTTCCGCGTTTATATAATTCAACAAAAGAGTCGGTATTCCGTGTATAAATCACCTTTACATCCGGCATATTTTTCTTAATAAGGTCGCCGAGTTTTAATGCGAGCTTAAGGTTAATTTCTTTTTCTTTTGTTCCGGCAACACCAATTGCTCCGGCATCTTTACCGCCATGTCCGGGATCGATAACAACAACATCAAATTTCCACTTTTCTTTATTTCCATCAGGATTATAAGCAGGCGTAAATATTTTATTATGAATGGAAATGAGTAAATCATTTCCCGAAGGATCCTGAAATACTTCGTGCGATGAATATGTGTTATCAATAGTAAATTCTATCTGGTAATTGAGCGACACCTCTTTAACATTAACCGATTTTATGCAGCCTGCCGGAATAAGCTTTTCGGATATTTTCGGATCGACACTTGCATCGTTCATAAAGAGATATAAAATATTGTCCTGAACAGAACTGCTGAATTTGGTTATTTTTTTATTCGATTTCAAACGGATAAAAGTCCCGTTCATTTTTTCTTCAATTTCAACAGAGTTTATTACAAAAAGATTTTTTTCGGAAGGAGTAATTTCCGGTTCAACATGTTTTTCAATAGGAACTTTTTCGGGATCAATATTTATTTCCGGAACAGGAATGCTTTGTTCAGAAGAAGTAATTATAATGTTTTTGTTTTTATAATTACATTTAATGCCGGGCAGCATATTGAAATATTTAAAACAAAATTCTGCCGGAATAAAGATATCATTATCAATTCTGAAAGGTTGTATCGGCATCTGGTAAGTTTTTGCTGAATTGCCATTTTTGGATTTGGATACAGCAAATTTGCTATTGCTGGTAAAAACTACTGAGCTGCCCGAAAATTTGACTTCGAGTTTTGAAGTCTCTTCGTTAAAGAAATAATTTCCGGAAATCAGCTTGGCAAGCGAAATACCCGAAAGATATAAAACATCGTTTTTTTCGGTATAGGGTACAAAAGCTTCTTTTCCGTTCACCTGGGCTGTAACCTTTAAAAGACGCTGAGGATAAACAGTAAAACAAAAGGCGGCAATCGCAGCAAAAAATAAATATCTCATTTCTCTATCCGATAAAAGGAATAAAAAATCCGGTTTTTTTCTTATATAATTGATAATTTTCAGGATAATATTTCAATAAAAGTCTTTCTTCCATCCGCGCACGTAAAATAAGTAAAGGAAATTCAACTAATACAACCAAAGGAATTATAATCCAGCTGAGCAATGCAATACCTGCTCCCAAGTCCATTAAAATTTGGAACAAGTACTGAGGATGGCGGATGTATCTAAATAATCCCGAAGAAATAATTGAGTGGTCATTTAAAACTAAAACATCCTGCGAATAAAACTTACCCATATCTTTAATTGATTTAATTTGGAGCCAGCTTGCAATAATATAAATTACTAACCCGATTGCACGCAAATTTAAAATTAAATCAGTATTTTCAACTTTACTATCCGAAAGCAACTTTTGCAGAAACGAACTGTCCGTTTGGAAAACCCCAACTCCGAAAAAACTAATGATGAAAATTAAAATCAGCACAGCTGCCAGATTAGGAGGGAAACTTTGAAGAAAAGAAGCAGGTTTTTCTTTAACTTTCGAAAGTTTTTGTTTAAGTCCCTGCTTTGCAACAGAAACACCCATAACAAAAGTAGATAAAAGATTAATTGCTAAAAGAATATTTATGGCATCCATAACCGACTCAAATAATGAATTTGAAATATAATATTTTAAAAGAAGCTATAAAAGAATTGATATACTTTTATTAAAGTTATTTTTTGTGATTTGAATTAATATTTTATACGATTTAAAGAATATTCTTGATTAAACTAAAATTTATTTTTATTTTCACAACCTGATTGTTTTATTAATGAACAGATGCAAAATTAATTTACACTGTCTGAAATATTTTGACAATCATTTCAAAATGATACAAAATCTGTAATTAATACAGGTAAAAAGACAAAAAAGAGAAGCATATCAAATCTTTATTTATTAAAATTTGGTATGCTTAAATGGCTTAATATTTGATGTTTAATAAATAGTAAAAAGAGAGATATGGTATGGGTACCGGACAAATGATGCTGACAATCGGGGCAATGATTTTATTGTCTGCAAT
>CAYTFZ010000151.1:0-1528 GCA_964437215.1 uncultured Melioribacteraceae bacterium
CAGGCTTAAAACTTGGTTCATAATATCTGTTTTTCCCTTTTGTACCGCCTCCCATCGTTTGATAAATTGATTGGTTAGGACAAAAATTAACGCATCTCATACATTGCTCGCAAGTTGATAGCCAGACTGGCTTCTTATCAATCATTTTAATACTTTTTGTAGGACAAATTTTTGAACATAACTGACATCCGTTGCAGGTATCATATGTTTTAAACGTCCTCCACAAATTTTGCAATCCCATATATTTAAATAGCCAATAATCTTTATAAAAACGAAATTTAGAGTACCGCTTAGGAAAATTAAATTTATGATATTTTTTAATCCCGTTTCCTATTTCGAACGCAATTTTTTTTGCTTGCTCAACGCCGGCTTTAATAATTTCAACAGCCTCATCTTTTGACGGCGGATATGGCGGCACCGGTGAAACAGTCCAGTTAATTGGCATTTGAATCACTTCTGTATAGACAATATCGCAATTTTTTTTCCGTAAAATCTTTTCACATTCTTTAAGCGAGAAGCCGGATTCATCTGAATCGCCTGCAGTAATTAAAACAAAAACCTTTTGTCTGTTACTGAACTTATGAATTGAATTTAAATAATTCCGGCAAATACGAGGCAACCCAAATGCATACACAGGAAAACAAAATCCTAATAAATCTGATTTATCAAAATTTGTCTCGTTTAAATTAATTTCGGAGATTGCTGCCTGGTAATTTAATCGGCAGAAAATTTCTCGGCAAGTATCCAGTACTTTTAATGAATTTCCTGTACCTGTAAAATATCTTAATTCAACTTTCATATCAGCAATTTTCTGTATTTTTTTATTTTTGCACAATACTGTTAAAATTTGCCGAAAGCAATTTCAGGCTGTTTGATTGAATCAGCCGTTTTTACTTTGTCATATAATATTTCTGCAAAACAAAAAACGCTTTTTTCTTAACTCCTCTTTCCGAAATCAAACCTTTCCGGTTCCATCCATCCTGAATATCAGGTAATTGTCTTAAAGGCGACATAAAATCTGCCAGAATCCAAGGTGTCATTCCTGCCAAACCGTCAATTTTATCGAACATTGCAATATTTTCCCGATAAAGATATTCCTGATAATCTTCGCTCCAGCGGGTTAAACTGTCAGCATAAAAACCCTGCAAAGCGCCTCCGCCGAATTCACTAACAATTATAGGTTTGTTCATCTGCGAGCGAAATGTTTTCTTTCTGCATTCGGAAGGCAAACCGCCGTACCATCCAAGATATTCATTAAAGCTGATGATGTCGAGATGCTGCATTATGGGGTCGTTAATTGTATATTCATCATCCGGGTGACCATCGACAGCTTGATCTTTTTTGCAGGCTGCAGTAAGTAAACGCGTCCGGTCAATAGATTTGATGTGGTCTGCAATTGAAGTTAAAAATGCGTTGCGGGCGTCATTCGGGGCAGTTTCGTTGGCTATTGACCAAATTATCGAACTGGCTCTGTTAAAATCGCGGTTAATTAATTCGGTAAATTGCTTTTTTGCTTTGATTAAAACTT
>CAYTFZ010000151.1:1628-4996 GCA_964437215.1 uncultured Melioribacteraceae bacterium
TCGTTTCCTGCTTCCAAAGTAACTTTATATAATTTGGGATTTTCGGGTGACCACAGTTCTATGTTATTCACATCAAACGCAAAATTGCTGATTCCGTCATTTTCAATCATTATTTCGTAATTCACCTTTAATTCCGGTATAAGTATCCTCGTTTTTACGGGGAATCTTGTTCCCGAAAGCTGCAATTTACCTTCAATCTGTTTGGATTTCAAATTCAGCGAGGTTTTATCGAGCGATAAAAAATAATTGCTTATAAAAGTTTCAGGTTCTTCAACCAGCAAAACATCGCGGGTAATTCCGCCATGATTAAACCAGTCTGTAACTTTTGCTGGGATAGAATTGCTTTCGCGGGAATTATTTACGCCGATAATAAGTGAATTGTTCTTTTCTTTAATCAAATGGGTAACCTCGTAGCAAAAAGGAGTAAAACCGCCCTCGTGTTTACCTAGGATTTCACCATTTAAAGTGACAGTAGAAAGATAATTTGCCGCGCCCACATACACGAAGTATCGTTTATCTTTCGAAAGGTCAATTTTATCAAATACCTTCTGAAACCAAATCGAACCTTCAAAATATTGCAATTCAGGTTTCTGAAAATTCCAACTGCCAGGGATCCACAAAGTTTGCGCTTTTTCGAAACTGTATTCTACTCGGTCGGATTTGTCCTTGGGAATAACATTTTTATAAATTGGCATAAACCCGATTTGTCCGGTTGAATACGGGTCTAAAACATATTTCCATTTACCGTTTAAACTAGCGGCTTTCCGGTTCTGCACATTTGATATAAAAATATCCTGCCCGTTAATTTTAATTAAGACAAAAAACGAGAGGAATAATAGTAATGTTATTTTTTTATGTTTAGTCATAGTACTAAATTTTATTTGGTTAATGGCTGGTGTTTTATTTGTTTTTCATAGTGTTCACCGGTATTGCCAGTTGCTGTTTCATAGGCGCTCGCTTTTCGGATTATTTGAAAAATAGCTAATTGAACACACATTAGCAACCCCGTTGCGCGGCAATTACGTATTACCGGTTATTAGCAGGCATTAATTATTTATCATTGAAGAGGATGAGAAAATAAAAACGCACGTTTCTCAAATCCTAGTTTAATATAAAATTCATGAGCCTTTTCCCTATGAAATCCTGAATCAAGTTCTAACCTTTTTAATCCTTTGTTTTTAGAATCTTGAATCGCTTCTTTTATCAACGTTGTACCGAATCCTTTTCCCCTGTATTTTTCATCTACAACCATTGCATACATATAGGAAATGTATCCTGCTTGCCACAAATTATTTACAATTGCATAAGCACAAAAACCAATGAGTTCATTAGAATAGTCGAGGCACAATAACTCATCCGTGTCTGAATTTACACCACGATTAAATACAATCCTTAATGCTTCTTTATCTAACTTCTTATTTGGCCAAAGTTGTTCAAATAATAGATAAACTTTTTCAAAATCTTTTTCTGCCGCTTTGCGTATCTTGGTATCCATATTAAACCTTATTATCGTTTTACCAATCTATAACCTGTTGAAACATATCCTAATGATTTATAAAATTGGTGCGCTTTTTCTTCTCGTCCAAATCCTTAAAACCCAAAGTTTCGATACAGCCTCTCCAACCGTGACCTACAAAAAATGAGTAACTAAGAATTGGACAAAAGCCAACTCTTAGTTACTGCTAAAATCATTTAAATATTTTAGAATTGCTCAAAAAAGCAACCGTTTATTTTATTAAATTCTTAAAAGCCGATCCAAAAATTAAATAACCGGTATTTCCAGCTATTGTGCCTTCGTTCTGTCCCCACAAAAATGGCCAGTCGTCATAGTTTTCAAAGTGGTCGGGTTTTCTGAATAATAAACCCGGAGCTACGTTTCCAGGAATGAACGAGAAATCGGCTCTGTTATTACCATAAAAGACCGCTTTAGGCCGAGCAGCGCCTACTGTTGCTACAAACGAATAATTATGATACGGATGACAGCCAAATAACCAGTTGGTAACTTTGAAAGCATGGCTAGCATCGATAATATCAGGATAATATTTGCTTGCAAAACAAATACTGGTGCCAAAGCTCGATAAAGCTCCGCCGCCAGCCCAGTTGCCCAAACCAATAGGCACGCCGTAAGGGTTGTCCTTTTCAAGCTTTTCGATATATTCTTTGTACTTTACAATATATGGCCTGAGTTTTTCTTTAAAGGATGCATCCATATACGGTATGGCATTTAATGCAGTTAACAGGCCGAAGTTAACATTAAGGTCAAGCACAGGCCATAAAGCTTCCTGAAATTTATCAATGTATTGTTGCTCGCCTGTTGCAATATACAATTGAAGATAGCTGTCAATATTTGCAAATCTATTGTATCTGAATGAAGTATCCTGCGGCTGGCTGGCGAGCAATTCCGTTGCCTCTTTCAGAAGTCTTTTTGACTGTTTCAATGTCCTTGTGGAAAGATCATCGTTATAACCTTTCAGTGCCCGGCTTGCCAAGGCAAACATAGTGGCTGCCTGGAGATCGAGGCTGGGGTTACGGCTTGTAAATGCCCACAAATCATCTTTAACTCCACTTGATCGACCATCTGCGGCTATTTCATAAGGGCCAAGGTTTGGATTATACGGAAGACCATCCGTTATTGAAGCGGCATCGCCAAGGTGATTGTAATTATCGAGAACAGAATTTGAAAGCGTTTGTGCCATGTGTCCAATATTTTCTGCTTGAGCTAAAAGGTTCAATGTTCCATGTTCGATAAACTGTAAAATATCTGGTGTTCCATCCGGACGGTGAAGATCGACATAGCGATTCTTCTCATCCACAAAAGTCTCATCCCGTAATGGTTTGAAATATTCCCATATATGTACAAAGTTCTGTACCACATTAATATTCGATCCTGTCTCGATATCAAAATCTCCGGCATCGAAAAATCCGCCAACATTTAATCCGGGAATTAATTCCAGTCCTTTATATTTTGTATCGGTTGTTGGTCCTTGAAAATGAAGGTCGAAGTGATCGGTGTTAGGCGGGGCCTGCAGATAACCGTCCTTGAAAGGTTCGCCATGCCATACTCTATACGCCTCGTTTACGAACATATGATTCATATGTATGGGAATCCAAACATCGCTCGTTGCGTCGGTGATTTTATCGTAAACGTTATTTTCTATTATGAAATTATTAGTTTTAAAATTGCCGTACTGAATATAGTATATACCCGGGTCTTTAACTGACGAGAAATCAAATTTCACATAGTGATACTTAAAATAATTTCCCCAGGGAATAACTTCGCCATTGAATACTTCGGTAGCATTGCCGTCATCGTTTATTTTATATATCGATGCTTTTGCAAGCGGACTATCTTTTTTATCGAGTTCAAT
>CAYTFZ010000152.1:0-4985 GCA_964437215.1 uncultured Melioribacteraceae bacterium
GTTTTGATTTACAAAAATGTATGCTCATCTTTCTCTTTATTTGTTTATTTCAGTTTTTTTCATTACTTATTATCGTCAATTCGTTATATCTCCTTACTATTTACTATATACTACGTACTATTCCTTACTTTGGCATAGTGTTTGGTAATTTATCAGAAACAAATTCATCAAATATTCAATTGGAGAATAAAATGAGAAAAATAGCAATTTACGGAAAAGGCGGTATCGGAAAATCTACCACTACTCAAAATACAGTAGCCGGACTTGCCGAAATGGGAAAAAAAGTAATGGTTGTTGGTTGCGACCCTAAAGCTGACTCAACAAGACTTTTACTTGGCGGATTAGCACAAAAAACAGTTCTTGATACATTACGCGAAGAAGGCGAAGACGTTGAACTTACCGATATTACAAAAGTCGGATTCATGGGCTCGGTTTGTACAGAATCAGGCGGACCTGAACCGGGAGTTGGTTGCGCCGGTCGCGGAATTATCACTTCCATAAACTTACTTGAACAACTTGGAGCTTACACAGACGATCAAGCTTTAGATTACATTTTTTACGACGTTCTCGGAGACGTTGTTTGCGGCGGTTTCGCAATGCCAATCCGTGAAGGAAAAGCTCAGGAAATTTATATTGTTGTATCCGGTGAAATGATGGCAATGTATGCAGCTAATAATATCTGCAAAGGTATTGTAAAATTTGCGGAAGCCGGCGGCGTTCGTCTCGGCGGACTTATCTGTAACAGTCGTAAAGTTGATAATGAAGAATCTATGATAAGAGCTTTTGCAGATAAACTTGGTACTCAAATGATTCATTTTGTTCCTCGCGATAACATGGTTCAGCGTGCCGAAATAAACAGAAAAACTGTAATCGATTTTGACCCGACTCACGCACAGGCTGATGAATACAGAGCTTTAGCAACCAAAATTGATAAAAACGAAATGTTTGTTATCCCAAAACCGATGCACACAGACGAACTTGAAAAATTATTAATCCAATACGGAATTGCAAATTAAGGAGAAAAAAAATGATACTTATTCGTTCAGTAGTTAGACCAGAAAAATCAAATGATGTTTTAGCTGCTTTAATGGAAGCAGGATTTCCGGCAGTTACAAAAATCAATGTTGTTGGTCGCGGTAAACAGCGCGGTATTAAAATTGGCGACATTACTTATGATGAAATTCCAAAAGCTCTTTTACTTACTGTTGTTAAAGATTCGGACAAAGAATTTGTAATAAGAACAATACTTAAAGCCGCACGTACAGGCGAAAAGGGTTCATTCGGTGATGGAAAGATTTTCATCTCGCCTGTTGAAGAAGTTTATACAATCAGTTCCGGTGTTAAAGAAGTTTCAGATGCGAAAAAAGAAGAGGTTCCAATATGAAAGAAATTCAAGCAGTGATAAGAATGCGCAAAATGAATGAAACAAAAAGAGCTTTAGCTGCTGCCGGTATTTCGTCTATAACTGCAAGCGAATGCTTGGGAAGAGGAAGCGGAAAAATTGATTATAACATTCTTCAAGGCGCGCAGGATGGATACGAAGAAGCAATTGCGCAGCTTGGTGAAGGCAGCAGGTTAAAAGCAAAAAGAATAATTACAATTATAGTTCCTGATAAATTAAAAAAGACTGTTGTTGATACAATAATCAAAGTAAACCAGACCGGAAAATCAGGCGACGGTAAAATTTTTGTTATGCCGGTTTATGATGCATTAAGAGTACGTACCGGCGAAATTGGTGAAAAAGTGCTTGATGCATAAAATTTTATGGAGAAAAATATGAGCTTAAATAATGAAATAATCACAGGCGTTTCGCCATCCGAAGTAAAGGAAGAAATGCTTAAAAAATATCCGACAAAAATTGCCCGTAAAAGAGCTAAACAAATTATTCTGAATAAAGTCGGAGAAAACGAAGAAGTGCCCGAAATTATGGCAAACGTACGGACAATTCCTGGAATTATTACAATGCGCGGATGTTCTTACGCAGGTTGCAAAGGCGTGGTTTTAGGTCCAACAAGAGATATAGTTCACATAACTCACGGACCGATAGGCTGCGGATTTTACAGTTGGTTAACCCGCCGTAATCAGACAAGACCCGAAAGCGACAGTCACGCAAATTATATGACATATAGCTTTTCAACAGATATGCAGGACGATCAGATAATTTTTGGCGGCGAGAAAAAACTTAAAGCCGCTATTGATGAAGCGGTCAAACTTTTTAATCCGAAAGCAATAAGCATTTTTTCAACCTGTCCTGTCGGTCTTATCGGCGATGACGTTCACGCAGTTGCCCGCGAAATGGAAGAAAAATATCCGCATATAAATATTTTCGGATTCAGTTGCGAAGGCTATAAAGGCGTTAGTCAGTCAGCAGGTCACCACGTTGCAAACAACAAAGTTTTTACGGATGTTGTTGGACTTGATAATTCTGTTAGAGAAGGAAAATTCCGTGTGAATTTGCTTGGCGAGTATAATATAGGCGGCGATGCTTTTGAAATTGAAAGAATATTTAATAAATGCGGAATTAATCTTCATTCAACTTTCAGCGGTAATTCCACTTACGAAGATTTTATAAGCGCTCACACTGCCGAGCTTAATGTTGTAATGTGTCATCGCTCTATAAATTATATGGCAGATATGATGGAAAAGAAATACGGAATCCCTTGGTTCAAAGTAAATTTTATAGGCGCAGAGGCAACAGCAAAATCTTTAAGGAAAATAGCACAGTATTTTGAAGATAAAGAGTTGATTGAAAGGGTTGAAAAAGTAATTGCCGAAGAAATGCCTTCTGTAAAAACTGTTTCGGAAGATGTGAAATCTCGTTGCGAAGGTAAACTTGCAATGATGTTTGTCGGCGGTTCCCGCGCTCATCATTATCAGGAACTTTTCAAGGAAATAGGTATGCCAACAATTTCAGCCGGTTACGAGTTTGCTCACCGCGACGACTACGAAGGAAGAAAAGTGCTGCCGAATGTAAAAGTCGATGCCGACAGCAGAAATATTGAAGAGCTTACAGTTGAAGCAGATCCTGAACGGTTTAAGGAAAGACTTTCGCCGGAAGAAAAAGCTCAGAAACAAAAAGAAGGATTCCGGTTGAACGATTACGAAGGTATGATGCCTGATATGCCTGATAATTCTTTGGTAATCGACGATCTTAATCATCACGAAGCAGAAGTGCTTATTGAAAAATATAAACCTGCTATTTTCTGTGCCGGAATTAAAGAAAAATATGTTGTTCAAAAATACGGCATCCCTATGAAACAGCTTCATAGTTACGATTATAGCGGACCTTATGCCGGTTTTGAAGGTGCTAAAAACTTTTACAAAGAAATTGACAGACTTGTTAACAGTAAAGTCTGGAGTTTTACAAAAGCTCCCTGGGATGATCAACCCGAACTTATGGCTAAATACGCCTGGGTTTCGTAGTAATTAAGAATGAATAATTAAGAGTTATTGTTTGCCAGGCAATTGCCTGGCAAATATTGAAAAACTGATGGAATAAGTTAGTTAAAACCGGGTTTATATTAGCCAATGGCTTTCCCTGCCCGGCTCAGACGGGAACCATTGGATTAAATAAAGTTAAAGTGAAATAACCGTTTCAACGGTTTTAAGATTAAAATTTTTTGGAGGATAAAATGTTACTAAGACATACACCGGAAGAAGTTCTGGAAAGAAGCGCTCTTACAATAAATCCGGCTAAAACTTGCCAGCCTGTCGGGGCAATGTATGCCGCTCTCGGAATTCATCGCTGTCTTCCGCATAGCCATGGTTCGCAGGGATGCTGCGCTTACCATAGAAGTTCGCTTACCCGCCACTATAAAGAACCTGTTATGGCTGCGACAAGTTCTTTTACCGAAGGAGCTTCGGTTTTTGGCGGACAGGCAAATTTGTTAACTGCAATTGAAACAATATTTTCTGTTTATGATCCTGATATTATTGCTGTTCATACAACTTGTCTTTCCGAAACAATCGGAGATGACATTCCGCAAATAATAGCAAAAGCTGCAGATGAGGGGAAAATACCTCAAGGCAAATGTGTAATTCACACTAACACGCCAAGTTATGTTGGTTCTCATGTTATCGGCTTTGCAAATATGGTTAAAAGTATGGTCGATTATTTTTCACAATTCAGCGGACAAAGGGAAGAAAAGATTAATATCATTCCCGGTTATGTAGAACCATCGGATATGGCTGAAATTAAAAGAATTACAAAACTTATGGGAATAAATTCAATTGTTTTCCCTGATACATCCGGAGTATTAAACGGTCCAGCTACTGGTAAATATGAAATGTATCCTTCCGGCGGAACAAAATTAGCAGACCTTATAAGTTCCGGCGATAGCATTTACACAATCGGTCTCGGTAAAATAGCATCGCTTCCTGCTGCGCGAGCGCTTGATTCTAAATGTAAAGTTCCTTGCGATACTATAAATCTGCCAATCGGTTTAAAAGCTACCGATGAGTTTATAAATACAATCAGAAAAGTTGCAGGCGTTTCCGTACCCGAGACTTTGATGTACGAAAGAGGTCAGCTTGTTGATGTTATTACCGATATGCACCAGTATTTTCACGGTAAATCTGTGGCTCTTGCCGGCGATCCCGATCATCTTATTTCATTAACAGAGTTTTTAACTGATTTGGATATGAAAGTAAAACACGTTGTTACCGGAACTCCGGGTAAAAAATTCGAAGCCCGAATAAAAGAAATTGCCGGCGAAGACGTAAATGTTAAACAAGGTCAACAGGCAGATTTATTCCTTCTGCATCAATGGATTAAAAACGATCCTGTAGATTTGCTTTTTGGAAATACTTATATGAAATATATTTCACGCGATGAAGATATTCCGCTTATCAGAACCGGATTCCCGATTTATGATAGAATTGGTCATCAGTATTTCCCGATTGTTGGATATAAAGGCGCATTAAGACTTGTTGAAAAAATACTTAACACTTTGATGGACAGACAAGACAGAGATGCACCGGAAGAA
>CAYTFZ010000153.1:0-4959 GCA_964437215.1 uncultured Melioribacteraceae bacterium
TAAAGAAAATTAAAATAACTAAAAACAATATTTTGTGTTTCGAAGATTATATATTCATCAGCAAATACAAAATATATTTCCAATTTCGTTTTTCTAACTTATTTTGTTATTTTGTGCCATTACAATAATATGGATTGATAGTGAATTGTCCTGTCTGTAAAGAACCTTTAATAGTTTTAGAATATGAAAAGATTGAAACGGATTATTGCACAAATTGCGGCGGAATGTGGCTTGATGCGGAGGAACTTGAGTTACTTACTGAAAATAAAATATCTGCCGCTCAGATTTTTCATCCGGTAAGAAAAAAGATTGAAGAAAAAACTTATAACTGCCCGCGATGTTCCAAAAAAATGGATAAAAAAGTAGCGCTTGATAATATAATAATTGACAGCTGTTCTCGCGGACATGGTTATTGGTTTGATAAAGGAGAATTGCTTGAAATATTAAAAACGAATCCAAGCGAAAGCAACCTTGTAAAAAAGTTTCTATTTGATTTATTAAAAACCTGAACAAAAACTAACAGGAGCAAAATATGTCAGTAATTATCGGTTTAATCATCCTAATTGTGATTTTTGTTTTAATATTTATCTCGATGTATAACAGCCTCATTCAATTGCGTAACCAGGTGAAAAATGCGTGGAGCCAGATTGATGTGCAGCTTAAACGCCGGTACGATTTAATCCCTAATTTATTGGAAACAGTTAAAGGATATGCAGCGCACGAAAAAGAAACATTTCAGAATGTTGTTGAAGCAAGAAGCAAAGCAATGAGTGCAAATTCAATTCAGGAAAAATCATCAGCGGAAAACGCTTTTAGCGGAGCAATAAGCAAGTTTTTACTTGTCGTGGAAAATTATCCCGAATTGAAAGCAAACGAAAATTTTATGATGCTGATGGAAGAACTTACTTCGACCGAAAATAAGATATCTTTTTCCCGCCAGGCATATAACGATTCAGTTCTTTTTTATAACAACAAAATCGAAATGATGCCTTCAAACATCATTGCCGGAATGTTTAATTTTACCAAAGAAGCATTTTTTGAAGTAGAGAATAAAGTTGAACGCGAAAATCCCAAAGTGAAGTTTTGAGATTCAGGTATTGAATAATTTATGATCAAATATCATAACCAATACAGAATTGAATCAACAAGACTACAGAGCTGGGATTATTCGGATGGAGCCTGGTATTTTGTAACAATCTGTACTAAGGATCAAAAAGAGTTTTTTGGCAATATTGTTAAAGGTAATATGAAGTTGTATGAAATGGGGGAAATTGTTAAGGATGAATGGTTAAAAACAGGAACAGTAAGAGATAATGTTGGATTGGATTATTACTGTATTATGCCAAATCATATTCACGGAATCATCATTATTAATAAAGATGTAGAGACGACCCGCCGGGTCGTCTCAAATAATGAACTGGCGGGCAAAAATGAAACTGTAGAAAAATGTTTACAGAAAAACAAAAACGAGATAATGCAAATAAAAAACGAGACGACACACAGCATCGTCTCTACGACAATACAATCAAATTCATTGGGGTCAATTGTTGGTCAGTTTAAATCGATTTGTACAAAGAGGATTAGATCAAATGGTTATGTAAAATTCCATTGGCAATCGGGGTTTTATGATAGAATAATCAGAAATGAAAAGGAATTATTCCGGATAAGAAGATATATTGAACTAAACCCCTTAAAATGGGAATTGGAAAAAAGCAGTTGCGATAATTTGCAGATTAATTATTAAACGATTTTACAAAATAATAAGATACTGAATAAACACGTAGAGACGACCCGGCGGGTCGTCTCAAATAGTGAACAGACAGGTAAAAATGAAACTACAGGAATATGTTTACAGAAAAATAAAAACGAAATGATGCAAATTAAAAACGAGACGACGCACCGCATCGTCTCTACAATGGTTTGAATAAATTACAAATTTTATATTATAGAGAAAGCTATTTATGTGGGAACTGATTCAATCAAATAAAAGGAAATCTTGGGCGTTATTCCTGATTATGGGGGGCTTTCTGCTGTTTATGGGATTTCTGATTGGAGAGTTTTATTTTGAAGGCGGCGGATTTTTTGGCATCGTCATTTCTTCTATCATTTGGATAACATTTTCAACAATCAGTTATTTTGGAGGAAGCTCAATTATTTTGGGCATAAGTAATGCGCAGGAAGTTACAAAAAAAGTTCATCCGCAATTATTTAATATAGTTGAAGAAATGACTATTGCTTCAAATCTGAATAAGATGCCAAAAATCTATATCATTAACGATATATCCCCAAACGCCTTTGCAACCGGTAGAAATCCCGAAAATAGTTCAATTGCCGTAACTGCCGGATTGCTAGGTAAACTGAATCGCGACGAACTTCAAGGAGTTGTTGCACACGAGATGTCGCACATTGTAAACCGCGATGTAATGTTTATGACTTTTGCCGGTGTTATGCTTGGCGCGATAGTAATTATTTCTGATTTATTTTTAAGAAGTCTTTGGATGGGCGGCGGATCGCGCAGCAGATACGGTAAAAAATCCGGCGGGGGACAAGCGCAATTAATACTGTTGATTGTTTCTGTACTTTTCGCAATACTGGGTCCTATTTTTGCCCAATTGCTATATTTCGCTATTTCTCGTAAACGCGAGTATCTTGCGGACGCTTCAGCCGTGAGATTAACCAGATATCCTGAAGGACTTGCGTCGGCACTCGAAAAAATATCTGGTGATGTGAATGCTTTGCAGAAAGCATATAAAGCAACTGCAGGAATGTATATTGTTAATCCGCTTCATAAACAGGGGATGAGCGCAACAGATATTTCGAGCACGCATCCGCCAATTTCAGAAAGGATCAGGATTTTACGTTCTATTATGGGCGGTGCCGCTTTTATTGATTATCAGGTAGCCTATGCAAAAATTAAAGGAAAAGCGGAAAAAATAATTCCCGATTCAGTAATATTGCAAAAAGAAAAAGTTGAACAGAAAACTATTCAAAATACTTTTAAAATTGATTCAGATCCAAAAGATGTGCAAAGGCAGATTGGTAATATTATGATGCTGGCGAACAAATACTTGTTCATTTCTTGCGCCTGCGGATTAAAACTTAAAATTCCGCCGGATTTCGGAAAAGATTCTATTGAATGCCCGAAGTGCCATACAATTAATAAACTTCCTGCAAACGACATTAAAACAGCAATGGATATAATTTCAGAATCTGAAATCTAAAACCCGCCTCATTTTTATTATCAGATTTCTATAATCTGATGCTCGAATTTATTTATAGAAAGTTCTCTGAAAATAAGATGCATTATATCGAAGTTGTATTTGTTAAGGAAATAAATCATATTCAGCTTGCGTTCCTGAAGACCAGACTCAGGATAAAAATACGATTTCGCTTTATTAATCTGTTTAAGTGAAACTTCGTGTCTGCTTTCCATCGATTTTAATGCTTTGCTTTTCAGTTTTTCGATATTCCCCAAAATGTTTTCTTTGGTTTTTTCGGCAGGGTCTTCAAGGTTTTTTTCAATGAGAACAAGTTTTTGTTTTATTCCTTCAAAGGCGTGCGAAATGCTGTCGCTAAGTTTAGAAAAAACTTCGTCAACCGAATTATCAATTAGTCCTGAAAGGGTTTTATTTATTATCATCTGCTCATCAAGAAAAAGATCGGCATACGAAAGTGAGAATTTTTCGATTATGTTTTTAATATTTTTTTCAGCAATTGTAGCCGAAGCCCGCGGGTAAATTATCGGCTGAACAACATCAAACAAAGGGTACAGCGGAATAACCTGCGCAAAATAACTTATTTCTGCCGGTCCGCCTACATAAAATCCGGTTGGCAGAATAAAATCCTGGCAGACAGGGCGGAGAAGAACATTCGGGCTGAATTTTTCGGGAGTTGAATTGATTAATTCCAGAATTTCATCTTTGGTAAATTTAACCCGGCGGTTTTTCAGCTTAAAATCATTTTCATCAGGTTCAACCGAAAATCTTCCGTTTTCGTCGCTGAAAAACAAATTTACAGGTTTAACTTTAACCTGAGCGTGATAGTGCTCGTCCAAAAGTGCGCTTTGAGCAACAGAAATTTTAGAATGCTGGCGGAAATTTTCAATTTCGTTAATAAATACGGGTTTAAGCAGCTCTTTGATATTTTTATCCTGCGGATCGAAAATTATTAAACCGTATTCATCAAAAAAATGAAAAAGCATCTGTTTGAAAGAAAATTTAAGCGATTCGCCCTCGGAATAATATTTCTTGAATAAATCAATAATTTCACTTTTAAAATCGCTTTCGCGCAGCGAGCCGGAAATTTCATCGAAAAATTTATCTATACTTTCATTAATAATCATTTCGCCCACGCTTATTTTCGAAGATTCATCGGGAAGCGCATCGCTGTAGGAAATCCGTTTAAGCGAAAAATCTTCCGAATATAAATTTACCGACCGTATTTCCTCAAAATCGTGGTCGTCGCCTTCCAGCCAGAAAACCGGTATAAAATTGTAATCCTCGTAAATCGATTTTAAATATATACTCAGCTTTATTGCAGTTAAAATTTTATAAATTGTATAAAGCGGTCCTCCAAGAAGTCCGAGCTGCTGACCGGTTACAATGGCAATAGTTTTTTCGGAAGATAAATATTCGAGATTGCTTTCTGTAAGCCGCGATGGTTTTAAACCTTTATACTGTTTTTGAATAATTTCCGCAACCTTGTTCCGGTGAGGGCGCTGTTTTTTTTTAAGCTCTTCAAAAAGCGGTATGTAATTATCTTTATTTCTGAAATCTTTTTTATAAAAGCGGGCAACATTTTCAAACTCGTATAAATAATCGAGAAACAAATTCTGCTGTCCGGGAATATCACTGAAATTAATAAACATTCTTTCCTCAACACTTTTTCTTGCAATTATTAAAAATAATAAAAACTTACGCTTAATCATAATAACAAGAGATCAGGATTATGGTTCAAGAT
>CAYTFZ010000154.1:0-1383 GCA_964437215.1 uncultured Melioribacteraceae bacterium
CTGTTGAAGTAATGTATAATGCCGTGCCTGCCGGCAGGCAGGTATAATTTATAATTTAGAATGATTGTTTGCCCCGATTGCATCGGGGCTATTTTATAATAAATACAGGAGGTTAAAAAGATGGCTCTCGAGAATATGGTATCCGTTCACATTACTGACGAAGAGATGACTGAAATTGAAAAAGCAGTAAGCGCTTTACAAACTGTGCTTCTGCCTAAACTTATAACTTTAACGGTTGACCAAAGAAAATCGTTGGTAAAAATGGGCGATGGCAGACTGCCGTTTGTAAACAAAACATTAAAATACGTAATTTCCGATCCCGATTTTGCCCCGCGCTATTTGGTAATCAGGGAACTCCAAAAAGATATTGAACTTATAAACACGCTTCTCCCGGTAATGAATTCAATTAAAAAAATTAACACCGCCCTTGATGACACTATTATGGCAGCCGGCAGCGAAGCTTATGTTGCAAGTCTTTCTTATTATAACGGAATTAAACAGGCGGTAAAAGATAATATACAATCCGCCAAAACAATTTTTGCCGACTTAAAGCAACTGTTTGAAAAAAGCAGTAATGGCGGCGAAGAACCGGTTAAAGAAAACAAATAAGTTAAACCCAAAATAGTCATTAGAACAAACAATATTATGCTTGAGCTTTTGTTATTGTCTATTTTGGGTTAAAACAATACAAAGATGACATCTTTTCAAAGGATGTCATCTTTAAAAAACAAAAACTACAAATAGTGCTTCTCAGAAAAGGAATCCTCCACCCCAAACTAGGAACGTTCCTTCTTCAACTATCAACGTTGATGCTAAAAGAACCATTGTTCCTGTTTCAACAAGGAAGTTTGCTTCTTTTAGAACAAACATTCATTCTTTAATCATCATCATTCCATCTTTAAGAAGGAATGTTCAATGAAAAAGAAGGACGCGCCCTTATTTCAGAACAGAACTTCCTTGAAAAACATTGAACATCGCATAAATTAGAATGATGTTTTCTTCATAAGGAACAACGCTTCAATCTTTTTCAAACCGGATTGCTTCTTTCTGCTGCACAGCGTTTAAATATATTCTGTAAATATTTTTCCCTTTGATAATTTTGTGATAAATTTTCTTGTTGAAAGTATTTATATTATTTTTGCTTTACATTAAAAGGAGATGTTTTGTTTTTCATCGATTTTAATAAAACAGCAATTGTTTCCAAAAACGGGAAAGTCTCTTACGGCGGATTGTATGAAAATTCAGGAAAATATTCCGAATTATTCAAAGAAATTAAAAACAGCAAAATAGCAATTTATGCCGAAAACAGACCCGAGTGGGTTTATGCCTTTTTTGCCGGCTGGAAAAATTGCTGCACGGTGGTGCCGATTGATCATCTTTCCA
>CAYTFZ010000154.1:1483-4853 GCA_964437215.1 uncultured Melioribacteraceae bacterium
GTTTCGGAAGACGTGCCGATTTTCAATATAAACGAAAGAGTTTTGGTGATGCTTCCGCTTCACCACGTACTTCCTCTCGTGGGGAGTCTGCTCGCCCCGTTTTACGTGGGAGCAACAATTGCGTTCACTCCTTCGCTTAATCCCGAAGATATAATTGCCACTTTGCAGGAAAATAAAATTACAATAATTATAGGCGTGCCGAGGTTTTATTCTTTAATCTGGAAAGGAATAAAGAATAAAATAAATGAAAAAGGGATTGCAAAATTACTTTTCAAATTGGCAGGCAAAGTCAATTCACTCCCGTTTTCACGTAAAATATTTGCAAAAGTGCACGAACGTTTTGGCGGCGAAGTAAAATATCTTGTATGCGGCGGCGCGGCGCTCGATCCCGAAGTGGAACACGGATTATTAACAGTCGGGCTCGAAGTGCTTGTAGGTTACGGAATGACCGAATGTGCTCCGATGATAACATTCCCCCGTCCGGGTAAAGTGAAAGTTGGCGCTTCGGGACAAAAAATGAATTGCAACGAAATAAGGATAATTGACGGAGAAGTTGTTACAAAAGGCGCCAATGTTATGCAGGGATATTACGGCAAGCCTGAAGAAACAGCAGAAGTTATTAAAGACGGCTGGCTTTATACCGGCGATTTAGGATATCTTGACGATGAAGGTTATCTTTTTATAACCGGAAGGAAAAAGGAAATAATTGTACTTTCGAACGGAAAAAAAGTAAATCCTTACGAAATTGAGGAAAAAATACAGGCTGAAGATCCGGTAATAAAAGAAGTAGGAGTTTTTGCTGAGAATGATATGCTGAATGCCGTTGTTTTCCCCGACTTTGAAATTTTGAAAACCAGAAATATTGCTGATGCCGATAATTACCTGAGATGGGAAATAATTGAAAGATATAATCAAAAATCTTCTTCTTATAAAAATATTAAATCAGTTTCGGTGTATAACGAAGAACTGCCCAAAACCAGACTCGGAAAAATTAAGCGCTATAAACTAAGCGAATTGGCGGTAAAAAAGGTTACAACGGATACTGAATTGGAACCGGAATTTGAGGAGTACGGAATTATAAAAAATTATCTCGAGCAGAATAAGGAAATGAAGATTAAATCTTCATTCAGTTTAGAATATGATCTTGCGCTCGATTCGCTGGATAAAATAAGTCTTATTGTTTTTTTAGGCAATACATTCGGCGTAGAATTAGAAAATGAAGATCTTAAAAAATTTAATGCCGTTTCGGATCTTGCCGAATATATTCACGAAAAAAAAATTAAGACAGATATAGAATCAATAAACTGGGGCGAAATTCTTAAAAGCCGGCTCGATCTTAAACTTCCCAAAAGCTGGGCGACTCATTCTGTTATTAAAATATTATCTAAAATAATACTTAAAACATATTTCCGCATAAATGCCGAAGGGCAAGATAAAATACCAAACGGAGCCTGCATTATAGCTCCTAATCATCAAAGCTTTTTCGATGGAATGTTTGTTACGGTTTTCCTGAAAAACTTTCAATCGAAGTCCACTTATTTTTATGCAAAAGAGAAACATTTACGGCAAAAATGGATTAAATTTATTGCCGACCGCCATAATGTTATTGTAATGGATTTGAATAAAGACTTAAAGCAATCGCTGCAAAAAATGGCAGAAGTGCTTAAACGCGGTAAAAAAATAATGATATTCCCCGAAGGAACACGCACAGAAAGCGGAAATCTTGGGAAATTTAAACGGGCATTTGCAATTTTAAGCCGCGAGTTGAATGTTCCGGTTGTGCCGGTTTCAATAAAAGGAGCTTTTGAGGCAATGCCTAAAGGGAAAAAAATTCCGCTCCCGTTCAAAAAAATTTCGGTTAAATTTTTAGACCCGGTTTATCCCGAAAATTATTCTTACGAAACGCTTAAGGATATTGTAGAAACAAAAATTGCAGATAGTCTTGGGCAAAAAGCAGGTAATTAATTAAGGAATAAAATGTTTCAAACAGAATTCAATCATTTTCTGCAACTGCTCCACACACCGTTAATAGATGAATTTATGGGATTCGTTTCAGCGATGGGATACAATTCCTTTTTAATTATGCTTGCTATATCAATAATAATAGGATACGATTTGCGTAAAGGTTTTGCCCTTATGCATTTAATTTTATTTACAGGATTGATCAGTGAAATTTTAAAATCCGTTTTCGCCTATCCGCGCCCGGTTGATGTGGATTCTTCGTTGATGAAAATAGGAATTGAAAATACCGGCAATTCATACGGATTTTTAAAAATGGGGGCTAAAGGTTTTTTCGAACTTCTTTCGCCCGAAGTTGTAAACTTTTTCAGAAATCTCTCCGGTTACGGGCACGGAATTCCAAGCGGACATGTTGCAGTAACAACAACTATCTGGAGCGCATTTTCAATTTTTTCGGGAAAGAAAATCGTCTATTATTTTTCAAGTTTTATGATTGTACTGATGGCAGTTTCGCGGATGTATCTGGGCAGGCATTTTCTCGCAGATGTTACAGCAGGATTTGCTATAGGTATTGTTATTTTAATGTTATTCTATTATTATTTTTACAGGAACGGAAAGTTTGATGAATTTTTCCCTTTAACGGTTAAAATAAACTTCGGGTTACTGAGTACATTAAAATATATTTATTTTTTTATTTTTCCTTTAGGAGTCATTTTAATTCCATATGCAGGAATTCCCTTAGCTTCCTATATAATTGCAATTAATCTGGCTTATGTTTTTTTTAACAATTCAGGATTGCCGGTTTTTTCAAACAAATTTATGAATCGGGTTTTTAGAATTTGTATTTCATTTGCAATCTTCTTTTTTGTAAAGAATATGCTCGATTTTGCTTTCCCGGGTGATAATTCTTTTTTACAATTTATTAAATCGTTTATTCCGGCATTTTTGATGATCTATCTGACAATTAAATTAAGTGCAAAGTTAAAAATTGCAAAATAACTACCTAATATCTTTTAATCCTTAAAAATAAACATTAACATAATGGAGAAAAAATGAAAGTAGCTGTACCAACACAAGGCAATATGGTTGATGAACATTTTGGTCATTGCGAATATTATACTGTATTTACAGTTGAAAATAATGAAATTGTGAAAAGTGAGATTATGGAATCTCCCCAAACTTGCGGCTGTAAATCGGGTATTGCGCCGGTTCTGGCAGAAAAAGGAATAACTGTTATGCTTGCCGGAGGAATTGGAATGGGCGCAATTAACGTTCTAAATTCTGTAGGAATTGATGTCGTTCGTGGCTGTTCGGGAAATGTTAATGAAGTTGCTTCGAACTGGTTAAATGGCAAAATAAACGATTCCGGAGAAACCTGCAGCCATCATCATAACGATGGACATCAGTGTAA
>CAYTFZ010000155.1:0-4767 GCA_964437215.1 uncultured Melioribacteraceae bacterium
TTTTTCATTAAAATAAAAGTTGCAAAATAAACGGCTTCAAGATTCATCAATAATTTTTTGCCTAAACATTATATCGCAGTTTCCTTCCAGCTTAATTACTTGTTGCTTCGTTATATTTTGAAATATGCGCCGGGTCAATTTTACGCAGCAGCTCGAATACTTCAGGATCATTTTCTTTCCGGAAGATTTCAATCAGTTCACCATTTTTGGCGTCAAAAAATACTTTAAGGAATACGCTGCGAGTATATTTCGGTTGGTTTATCAGGATGTTGTTCAGCATTTTTTTTATATTCTCAATTCCTGTTTTACGCTCGTCCGCAAGAAGGTCTAATCCGTTATAATGATAATTGAAAAAATCTTCACGTACCTGGCTGTATTTCTCGCCCATCATTTCGTCCAGCAGACCTCTTTTATTATAGCTGCTGCGGTCAAGCTCCCAGCCTTTTTTATATTCGCTGTTATTCCCTAAAATAGCCAGATTATAAGCTTTCTGATACATTTCGGAACCGGAAAATTCTTTATACGAATCGAGTTCGTAACCGATTATAAGATATGCATAAAAATCCAAAAAGCTAGTAAGCGGATCAAAATTCAAAGGATCGAACCTCATTGTTTGCCGCGGTTCGTATCTGAATCTCCAGGAATCGTCCATAATGCTAAGCATCAAAGTTTTTGAGGATGAATTATAAACATCGCGCTGGCTTGTAATAACAACGTGAGCGCTGTAATTTACTTCATCGCTTCCATTTACAAAGAAAACATTGAAATTGCATTTTATTTTCTCGCCTTCCCAAGCGGTTTCGGTAAAACTTGTTGTGTTCAAGTAAGTTTCAACCGTGTTTGCAAAATCGGCAACAAGATCTTTATACTTTAAAGTTAGCTGCTCTTTATTAATCGTTACAGTTGCTTCAAGTTCCTGAGCAAAATTAATAACCGAAGCAAACAAGAAATAGAATAAAATATTTTTCATAATAATCCAAAAATAGAAATTAATGTTGATTTAATATATGCAAATCATTTATATTAAACAATAAGACAAAATAAGGTTGCAAATGAAATCACTTCTTGCATTTATTCTTATTTTCCAAATTAATATTTGTTATCCGCAAATTTTACCCGGCGCCCGCCAGACTGCTTTATCTAACGCGGATATTGCTAACGGGAGCAATCTTTTTAATATTGAAGTAAATCCTGCAGGACTTAACGGTATAAGCGGCACCGAACTTGGCGTTTTTTATTCTCCTTCTCCTTTCGGAATGAAAGAACTTTCCACCGGATATGCAGTTTTTTCGTATGGTTTCGAAAACTTGCGATTATCGCTTGGTTATTCGAATTACGGATTCGAGCTGTATAAAGAGAATACATTATATTTTTCGGCAGGCAAAAATCTTTTTAATAATTTTTCGGCGGGAATTTCTCTTTCGCTTACTAATATTTCAATTAAAAATTACGGAAATACAAATGTTTTCCGGATTAATTGCGGAACGATTTACTCTGTCCGAAACGATTTTAATATTGCCTTCTCAATTCAAAATCTAACAAACAGCAAAGTAAAAAACGACAGCCAGCCTTTGCCTGTAATTTATAATTTCGGTCTGGCTTATTCTCCCGTTAAAGACATTTCGCTAAACTTAGCCGCCGAAAAGGAAGTCCGGTTTAATACCTCTTTACATTTCGGAATAGAATTTATTCCCATAGAATTTATTGCATTAAGAACCGGAATTGCTAACGAGCCAGATACTTTTTCGGGCGGTGCGGGAATATTTTATTCGCGATTTAATTTTTCGTACGCTTTTAAAAACCATAATGAGCTTGGAATTACACATCAAATTGAACTGATTTATAAAATAACTGAACAATGAAATTTTCCTTTATTTTATTTTTTATATTATTCTGTAAAGTTTTAGCTCAAACCGATTCGGTTTTTTCAGATGATATTCTTGAAATCTACACCGGAAGCCACTCTTCCGAAGAGGAATATTCGGACGAAATAATAAATCTTTACTCAAATCCCGTAAACATAAATACAGCCACTGCCAGCGAACTTAAGCAGATACCTTTTTTAAGCGAAAATGACATTAGCCGAATTATTATATACCGCGATTCTTTAGGAGGATTTACAAATTCGGAAGATTTTAAAAATATTCCCGGAGTTCATTCCGATATAACGGCAATTATTCCTTTTATATATATTTCCGGACCCGAAAAACCTGTTGCCGCTGAAAGAAAAGTTCAAATAAACCTGAGAAACAATTTAATTTATGATAACTACCGAAACGAAGAATACCCTTACGATAATTCGTATAAAGTAAATCACAAATTAAAAATAAATTACGGCGAAAATATTTTTATTTCAGCCCAAACAGAAAAAGATGCCGGCGAAACTGATTATGCCGATTTTTCTTCTTTTTCGCTTCGCGCAAACGATTTGCCATTAAACAGCAATGTTATTATCGGGGATTATTCAGTGAAATTCGGTCAGGGATTGGCTTTATGGTCGTCTTACAGTCCTGTTAAAAGCACGGAAGCAGTCTCGGGCATTATTAAAAAAGGGTCGAATATTTCGCCGCACACAGGGAGTAACGAAAATAAATTTTTCCGCGGAATTTCCTCAAATTTCGATTACGGGTTTATGGCTTTTTCACTCTTTTATTCCTACCGCAAAACTGATGCAACTCTTGACGACAGCGGAAAAATTACCTCGCTTAAAACTGACGGATACCACCGGACAGTAAATGAAGCACATAAAAAAAATAATCTTGCTGAAACTTTTTACGGATTTTCAACTGATATTTTGCCGCTTGAAAATTTGCACATAGGTTTTCTGTTCGGTAAAACCGATTTAAACAGGAGTTTTTCGGAAGAATCTAAATATAGGCACATACCATCGTCGCTGCCTTTTTATTCTGTGTCGTATTCCTGTTACTACAAAAATTACTCAATTTCGGGCGAAACAGCTTTTAATTCCGGAAATAAAGCTTCCATAAATAATTTATATGTAAATGTTACAAAAAACATAAAATTTGTCACCTCATTCAGATACTACGATCAGGATTATTTCAGCTATTACTGGAGTCCATTTGGCGAACTTTACAGCAGTTTAACCAGCGAAACCGGAGTTTATTCGGGAATTAAAATTAATACCGGTTACGGGATAATAAATTTGTATTATGATTTTTATAAAATAAAGAATAAGTATAATCAGCCTTTCCCGGTAAAAGGAAACGAATTTTTACTGGGATACAGTGTTTCTCCATTCAAGAATTTTGCAGTAAAATTATCCTTTAAAAACAAAAATAAAGAGCTCAGCGGATTAGGCGATGAGTTTTTCGCCAGTTCGAAAAAATACCGGTTCGAAATTCAGTATTCGCCTTCCAAAATGCTCAATTTAAAATCCCGTTACGAAATAAAAACTATTAATAGTCCGGACGAAAAGGGCGAACTTTTTTTCCAGGATTTAAGGTACGATTTTGCGAAAACTTTCCGGCTTAACTGCAGGTTTATTATTTTCGGTACCGGCTCATATAACACAGCTCTTTACGAAATGGAAAACGACTTGCCCGGCTTATTTTACAGTCCCCCGCTTTACGGTGAAGGATTAAGGTGGTATATTAATCTCAGTTATAAATACGGTCTGTTCCGGATTTCTGCAAAGTATTCGCAGACCAACTTAAACGGGACTTTCGATTCCGATGAAAATTTAAAACTGCTGAACAAAATACGTGACCGGCTAAGTCTGCAAATTGAACTCACTCCTGAATTTTAGGAAGTAAATTTCTCTGTTCAGCCTAAAAACAAACTCTTCGAAGAAAATTCGGGGTCGCAGGTTAAATTAACACCCAGTTTTCTTAACCCGGCTTCGTCGCCCGGCGTAGGAATATGCGTAATATGAACTTCACAGCCTGCTAGTTCTTTCAATTTTTCTACAGCCATTTGCGCAGCGGGATTTGAAATACCGCTTATACTTAATGCAATCATTGTTTCTTCCAAATCCAGACTTGCCATTCGTCTGTTAAAAATATTTTTCTTCAGATATGTAATTGAATCTGTAATATTCGGAGGCAATAAATGAAGACTATCGGGCAAACCGGCTAAATATTTTGTAGCATTAAGAACAAGACTTGAAGCAGCGTGCATAAGCGTTGAATTAACACCGGTTATAATAGTGCCGTCTTTTAATTCAATAGCTGCACCGCAGTAAATTCCTTCATTCCCCTTACCTTTAGTCTTAGCGGATTCTGCTGCTTTGCGCGCAGGCTCAACAACAATTCTGTCTTCTGCCGATGCACCTATATTTTTCATAATTAATTCGGCGCTGTCGCGCGTGCTTTTTTCCGCAAGTCCCAAAACATATTCGCAAGCACTTCTAAAATATCTTCTTATAATTTCCTGATGAGCTGCCTCCTGCACAACAGCATCATCTATAATACCATAGCCAGCTCTGTTAACGCCCATATCTGTAGGAGATTTATAAAAGCATTCTTTCCCGGTAATCTTTTCTAATATCCTTTTCAATAATGAAAAAGCTTCGATATCTCTGTTATAGTTTACTGCTTTAACGCCGTACGCTTCAAGATGAAAATGATCCAAAAGATTTACGTCTCTTAAATCTACTGTTGCGGCTTCATAAGCAACATTAACTTTATGCGTAAGCGGCAGATTCCATATCGGGAAAGTTTCAAATTTTGCATATCCGGCATTATTTCCGTTTTTATATTCGTGATATAATTGTGAAAGGCAGGTTGCCAATTTACCGCTTCCGGGTCC
>CAYTFZ010000156.1:0-4738 GCA_964437215.1 uncultured Melioribacteraceae bacterium
TGAAAGGGAAGTGTCGCCGAGACCGATTGTAAATACTGGAATGCCGGCTTTTTCGAAATTGCTTAACGGATTTTGTCCAGCTGTAATTATTCCGTCGCTTACAATTATTACCGATGCGGCAGGAGCGTTATTTTCGCTTACTGCTTTGCTTATTTTTGAAAAATCAGTAAGAGGTTCACTGAAATCTATATCTCCGTTCAACTCTTTTACTTCTGTTCCGAAAGAATAAAATTTGCTGCTGCCTGGAAGATTTTTCAGTTTTTCTTTCAGACCGTTTATTAGATTCCATTCGCCGCTTTCTTTTATTGAGGAAGACGCATCAAAGAATATCAGATTATCGGGCGTTTTTTCAGTTTTATTGGAAATTGTAAGCAAAGGTTCGAAGATAATAATTGTTAGCAGAAATAATGCGGTAAATCTTAAAAAGGATAAAAAAATGCGCAGGGATTTTTTTATCTGCGGAATTGTAAATCTATAGTAATATAATGTTAAAATAAAAATTACTGCAACAGCAGTAAAAAAAATCCAGATGCTGCCGTTCAGTGTAATTTTTATCGAATCGAAAATCTGCATCGGGAAAAATCCTGTTTATCTGTTTGTTTCAATATTCCATTCTTTCATTTTCAGGAAAGTTTTATAATCTGTTAAATCGAAATGAATGGGCGTAATGGAAACGAAATTTTTCTTTATCGCCGTCTGATCATACTCTTCCGATTCATCAACTTCAACAAGATTGCCTTTCAGCCAGTAATAATCGTTCCCGTAAGGATCAATTCGTTTTTCGTAAATGTCGTCCCATTTTGCTTTACTTTGTTTGGTGAGTTTAATGCCTTGTACTTTTTCTTTAGGAAGATCGGGAACGTTAATATTTAGCAGGGTTCCGTTTTCAAGTCCGTGTTTGCAAACTTTTTGGACTGCAAGTACGGCTGTTTCGGCAGCATACGAAAAATTTTCTACACGATGGGAGGCAACCGAAACCGCAATTGCGGGAACATCAAGAATTGCTGCTTCGCGGGCTGCAGATACAGTTCCCGAATAAATAATATTAATTGCAGTATTCGAACCATGATTTATTCCTGAAACAACAATATCGGGCGGTGTTTTCATAATATTCCGGATTCCCATTTTAACGCAGTCTGCCGGAGTACCGTCAACTGCATAGCCGAAAAATTCGCCGTTTTTATAATACTCGGTAACGCGTAAAGGTATTTTCATAGTTATTGCGTGACCAACCGCGCTTTGTTCGGTTAAAGGCGCAACCACTGTAACTTCGCCAATTTCTTTTAACGCTTTTACAAGTTCGTAAATCCCTTTGGAATATATGCCGTCGTCGTTGCTTACTAAAATTTTCAAAACTTCACCTGAAATGTTTTTTATGATGCAAATATAAGCTAATCCGGCATCCCTTTCAAAAAAGTTAAGCGAAATGGCAGTTGATTTTGGGCTGTGGAAATGTTTATTTCTTTTGTTTTCTTGTATTCTTTTCCAAAAGTTTTAAACTTTCCAAATAATTTTTCTCTGCTTCACTTAATGTTCTTTGCTGATATTTTTTATACTCAGAGGTAGCTTTTCCAATAGCAATTTCGTGACTAACAGAACCAGCTTCTTTTAATAATTTTTCTCCGCTCATCGTTAATATCTTATCCAAATGGTCAGCCCAATTTTTCATTGTCATTGCTTGTTCCCGTTCTGCTTGGCGTTCTGCAAAATCCAAATATCCCGATACTATTTGCCCAAGGGAGCGAAGTTCTTTCTCGTCTAAATAATTTTTCGCTACAACTACATCTTTAAGATATGGACGATTGCCCGGAAATGACATTAATCCCATAAATTCTTTTTCAGCATTGGCGCGATTGAAAATGACTTTGGCTGCTGTTTGTCCGTGAACTGCAAAATGAATCTTGTTTTGTACCTTCTTAAAAAATTTAATTGAAACCTCTGCTTTGGGGTCATAGTCAATGCTGGTTGCATAAATATCCAGTACTTGGCGGTAAAATACTTTTTCTGATGCACGAATATCGCGGATACGTTGTATTAATTCTTTCCAATAACTGCCACCGCCTAAATTTTTCAAGCGTTCATCGTCCATTGTGAAACCTTTGCGAATATATTCGTTCAGTCGTTTGGTTGCCCAAATACGGAACTGTGTTCCTCTTTGAGATTTTACTCTATATCCAACAGAAATAATTACATTCAGATTGTAAAACTTCACTGGTTTATCAGAATTTGCAATGTGCATAAATTGCACATTGCTTTTTTCTTCCAATTCTCCTTCCGAAAATATTTTAGCTATATGCTTAACAATTACGCTTCTATCTCGTTCAAATAAAAAAGCCATTTGATCTTGCGAAAGCCATACAGTATCTTCTTCAAAGCGTACATCTATCGCTATTTTATCGTCTTCAGTTTTAAATAATATAAAAGGTAAGTTATTGTCTTCCGTACTGCCTCCAGTCTATTTCTTATTTGCTAAATTCCATAAAGGCACAACTACTGTAACTTCGCCAATTTCTTTTAACGCTTTTACAAGTTCGTAAATCCCTTTGGAATATATGCCGTCGTCGTTGCTTACTAAAATTTTCAAAACTTCACCTGAAATGTTTTTATGATGCAAATATAAGCTAATCCGGAATCCCTTTCAAAAAAGTTAAACGAAATGGCAGTTGATTTTTTGATTGTTGGAGTGTTTTAAGCTGAGGAATTAAATAATTTGTAAAGTTTTCCAAACATTCGCTTTATAATCTTCCTTACTAATTTGCTGACTATAATGCATTACTTTTTTAATTCTGTATTTATTTCCAAAGTGTTTATTTAAAATGTCAAAAGTTATATTACCAAAAGCAATTATTAATGGATCTGCACATTTTAAATCTTTAATTTCGTCTTCGAATAATCTAATATTTCTTAATTCAAATTCTCTATTCTGTTTTAAATACGCTAAAACATTTCCAGAAATTTTTTCTTCAAAGTCCTTTATTATATCAGTCATATATGCGCCATAATACTCTGTTTCACGAAAAGCATAGCGAATTTTGTAGTCTTGTCCTTGAGGTCTTTTATCATGAAAATTAACAAATATATTTTTTTCAATTTGTCGTGAAAAATTTAATCCAACCATAATTACATTTGGATTAAGCATCTCTATCAATCTTGGATTTTTATCGATATCAAATATGCTCAAATCTCCAATATTCGATTTGGGTTTTAAGTCCTCATTTTTCCAAATTGCCCAACTTGCAAATTCTCCATATTTATCAGCAATTTCAAAATAATGTTCTTTTGTAATCATTCAATTTATATGTTTCAATATTAAGGTTTTTATTGCACCAACGTTGGCTGTATGCCTATTAAGGGATTTCAGAGCAGTTTCCTATGCACCGATACAAAACTTAATTCTGGTGATGCAGTTCGCAAACCACTGAAATCCCTTATTGTGTATGAGACGTTATCGGCACCATTTTTTATTATTAATCATTACTTCCTAAAAAATAAATAGAATGTAACGGAAGCATATTTTTATCATCATCTGTCAATTTACTATAAAATTCTTGCCATAAATCAATAAAATTATCAATATCAAGCAGTTTTATATGTCTGTGACTTTCCCTAGCCGAACGTTCAGCCTCCGAAGTAAATGTCCCAGATGTAACAAACAATCCTATATCACCATCTTTATTTAACAATCCTGTCAAACTACGAATATCATCAACTGGAATTGAAACGTCTGGTCTATGTTTAATTTGAACTTTTAATCGTGGTGCAGTTGCTCCGAGAGGGTCATTATATGCAACAATATCAAGTCCGCCATCCTTACCTTTTGGAGAAATAAAAGGAGTGTGATATTTCATTGCTCTTAATAATGCGGCAACCATATCTTGAAACTCGTAGGCGTTTTTGCTTCGAATAAAATCCTTAATTCCAGCAATAGCTTGTTCTTCTAATAAATCAAGATTCGCTTTTTGAGTTTGTGTTTTATTCTCTTCAAGTTCTGTTGGTTCTTCTTCGGTATCCTTTCCTTTTTTGGGTTTCGATTCTTTATTATCTGCTGCCCAATTTCTGTAAAGTTGAGAAGCTGTCTCAAGTAGTTTTGCAGGTCCAAGGTTTATAGCTTTCTCGCCCTCTTCAGTCAAATACCAAATCCCTTTGTTTTTTCTTAAAAATCCAGCCTTAATACCGTCAATCGTATAAAAATGCAGAATTGATTCCCACCGAATGTACCCTGTCTTTTCATAAACTTGCTTTTCCCAATCCGTTAAATCAATTGATTCTCTAATTTTATCAATCACTTGTTTACCTGGAAGTTGTCCGCCAGCCTCCTTTAAAATCTTGAAAGTGGCAAACATAGTTTTCGCAGCTGACCGCTTCGATGGTGCTAATTTTTCTAATTCTTTATCCATTATGTATCCGCATAATATCGTTTCCAAAATTGGTGTTAACTTTATTTAAACGAATCCAGATTTATATCGGGACAAGTTATTATTAAAATATAAATATTTATTTCGCCCTTAACTTAAAAAATAAAACAATAAATTGTAAATATATTTTAACATTCTTCCACATTCTCAAAAAATTTTCCCGTTATCACTCCCTCTCACTTGTCCGGCTTACCAGGTTCAGACTGGCTTTAGACGGAAGAGGGCAATAACAATAACTTTTAATAATGTTATCACTCTTGCTGCGGTTTTCGTTTTGCGCTTTGCCATTTGTTCTCTGCGCTTTGCTTTTCCCATTCAAAATT
>CAYTFZ010000157.1:0-4737 GCA_964437215.1 uncultured Melioribacteraceae bacterium
TACTGCAGTTATCGTTTTTCCGCTTAATACACCGCTTGTATCAACAGCTACCGGAACATTGCTATCTATGTTATTTCCATTACCTAACTGGCCATAATTAATACCCCAAGAATAAACAGTACCATCACTGTCTAATGCTATTGTATGATATCCACCCGCCGCTATTGCTTTTATCGTTTTTCCGCTTAATACACCGCTTATATCAACAGCTACCGGAACATTGCTATCTTCGTTATTTCCATTCCCTAACTGACCATAATAATTACCTCCCCAAGTGTAAACAGTGCCGTCACTGGCTAATGCTATTGAATGATATTCACCCGATGCTACTGCTTTTATCGTTTTTCCGCTTAATACACCGCTTATATCTACTGCTACCGGAACATTGCTTGCTGTGTCATTTCCATTCCCTAACTGACCAGAATTATTATCCCCCCAAGTATAAACAGTGCCGTCACTGGCTAATGCTATTGAACGATAAATACCTGCCGCTACTGCTGTTATTGTTTTCCCGCTTAATACACCGCTTGTATCAACAGCTACCGGAACATTGCTATTTGTACCTGATCCTGAAGTTCCATTCCCTAACTGACCATAATAATTACTCCCCCAAGTGTAAACTGTACCGTCTGCCTTTGTAATTATTGTATGAAACCCCCCTGCTCCTATACTTTGAGCAAAATTAAACGGTATCAGTAACAAACTGATAAACAAATAGTAAAACTTTTTCATTATAATTCTCCTCATTATTTGTGTTAAACTAAATATTCTTTTAAACTTCTCGGTTTGGTCAGAGCTTAGAACTTGACCTATTTTTTATTATCGGAGAGAAATCTTTAAATTTTAGTGCCCCAATCTGACTACCCCGGCACCTCGCATCTTTTTTCATCTGGTACCATAACCAGGGCATAGGGCGAGGGAAGAGTTTACTCATACCCCGGTGGCTCGGTAATCTTTGCCAAATTCAAAGGATAACGTCTGACTGCAGGCGGTTTTTTATTTTAAACCATTTTTTTCTGTAAAGTCTGATCAGTTTTAATAGAAAGAACTTCCAAGATTATCAATAAGTTAATTATTTTTGTTGTCCAAACTCTTGGGATTGAGCGTTTAGACTTGAGCGATGTCATAATTTTGTCCTATTAAAAATAAAAAGGACAAAACTATGAAATTTGTTTTTGCGGGAGCAATCCTCATTTCCTTTCAAATTGCAATGCTTTTTGGAAACGGCAGGGGCTCTATTAAAGGAACTTTATTAAATTCCGAAACCAAGCAACCGCTTATCGGAGCAAATGTTGTGCTGCTAAATTCATCAATAGGGGCAGCCACCGATGTTGATGGGAATTATGAAATTCGCGAGGTTGAATCAGGGATATATTCAATAAAATTCAGTTACATCGGGTATGAAGCAAAAATAAGTACTGATATTATTGTGCGGCCGGACAGAATTACATTCGTAAATGTTGAGTTGAAATCTTCCGGTTTTGAGACTGATTCAATCATTGTCAGTTCAGGCTATTTTTCCGAAAATGAAATTCAACCAATCAGTGTTACAAATTTTTCTTATGAAGAAATACGTCGCGCCCCCGGTTCAGCCGGAGATGTCAGCCGGATATTTTACGGGCTTCCATCAGTTGCAAAAGTAAATGACCAGAGTAATAGCCTTATTGTCCGCGGTGGAAACCCGATGGAAAATGCTTTTTATATTGATAACATCGAAATACCAAATATAAATCACTTCCCGTCGCAGGGAAGTTCCGGCGGACCAATAGGAATGTTAAATGTTGATTTTATCAACGATGTAAATTTTTATACCGGAGGCTTTTCATCAGGATATGGAGATAAACTTTCTTCCATTATGGAAATCTATCTTCGTGAAGGAAATCGCGAGGAAATTGACGGTCAATTGGATTTAAATTTTTCGGGCTTTGGCGGTGTGCTCGAAGGACCGCTTGGAAACAGCGGATCGTGGCTTGTTTCTGCAAGACGAAGTTATTTGGATGTTCTGATTAAAGCTTTTGATGCCGGAACTTCAATAGCACCTGTTTATTCAGATTATCAGTGGAAGTTTGTTTATGACTTAAATGCAAATAACAAACTTTCTTTTATTGGACTTTGGGGTATCGATCATTCTGAATCGGACCAGAAAACTGCGGTAGAAAATGACATTACTGCTTATGGAAAGCAGAATTATTTTGTTAACACAACCGGATTAAACTTGTTATCCATCTGGAGCAAATCAGGTTATTCCAATACTTCGGTTTCATATACTTCTACAAAGTTTGAGGAAACTTACTTCCGTACTGGTCCCGGAAATCTAATCCTCGATAACAATTCAATTGAAAGAAATTTAAAATTAAGAAATGTTAATCACTGGCAGGCAGGTAAAAATTCGTTTTTTGAATTTGGCGGCGATTTGAAGTGGATTTTTGATGATTACTCAAATCATTACGGAAAAGTTTCGCTGTCCAATGGCGTTATTATTCCCGAAAGTAATTTGAAAAGAAAAGTAAATGAAGTTAAAGGAGGAGTTTTTACAGGATTAAGTTTTAATCCTTTTGATGCATTAACAGCAAATTTTGGAATACGTGCAGACTATTTTTCTTTTAATGAAAAGATTACCTTTTCTCCAAGATTTTCCTTTTCATATCAAATAAGCGAGAAGACCTCACTTACAGGCGCAACCGGAATTTTCCGCCAGAATTTGCCATTGATTCTTCTTTCGCAGCAAAAAGGAAATGAAAACCTTAAAGATCCAATGGCAATTCACTATGTTATCGGGATAGATCATCTTTTAACAAACAGTACTAAGTTGAAAGTTGAATTATATCAGAAGCAATATTCAAATTTTCCGGTTGACCCGTCTCAGCCCGAAATATTTATTGTTGATGAAAACTTAACCGGCGATAATTTTTACAAATTTCACAATCAGCTTTTTAGTTCAGGAAAAGCTGTTACGGAAGGAGTTGAAGTTACTTTACAGAAAAAACTTGCTGAGAATTTTTACGGACTTGCGGGCATCTCATTTTTTAAAACGAAATATAAAACAAGCACCGGCTGGAAAAATCGTTCTTCTGATAACAGATTAATAATAAATGTTGAAGGCGGCTATAAACCAGATAATCTTTGGGAATTTAGCGCACGCTGGATTTACGCTGGCGGAACACCTTTTACCCCTTTTGATATTTCCGCTTCTGAAACTGCAAAAACAGGAATAACTGATGAAACTAATATTAATGGTAAAAGATATCCGGATTATCATTCACTAAACATCAGATTTGATAAAAGATTTCTATTCGAAAAGTCAAACATTGTTGTTTATTTGAGCATTTGGAATACTTATAATAGAAAGAATATTGCAACATATTATTGGAATGAAACCGAGAATAAACAGGATGAAATTTATCAATGGATGCTTTTGCCAATTTTCGGTGTTGAATACGAATTTTAAGTAATCTTTCAGAACACAGCAGTTTTGAGCTGCTCATTATTGCTGTGTTCAGATATTCATTTCTAAAATTTGGGGTAAATTATTAACCACTTTTAATTTTTTTGTCTAAATATTATTTTCTTAAATTTGCAGGAAAAATAATAAATGATTTAAATGCAATTATCACCGAATATTGCTGATATTTTTCTACTAATTACTACAGCGCAATGTTTTTTCCTTACCGTTTTTATTCTGCACAAATACGGAAAACCATTTGCCAATAAAATTTTATCTGCAATTCTTTTCTTGTATGCTGCAATATTTTTAAATCTTTTTCTTTGGGAAATGCGGGCGTATACAGATTTTCCATTATTCGGACTTGTTCTTTCGGGAAATGCATTTTTAGTTCCTCCGCTTCATTATTTATATACTTTATTTCTTACCCGCAGCTCGGTAAAATTTAAATATCAAATGTTATTTCACTTAGTCCCTTTCATTATTTATCAAACTATAATGCTGGTTTCGTTTTCAGTCTTTGCAGATTATTTTTCAGGAGATGAAGCGATTGTAAGCGGGGGCGAAACACCATTTTTTGCTTTGATAATAAACTGGGCAATTACTTTTCAAGGAATACTTTACGCAATTCTTTCAATCAGATTAATTTCTAATTATTCTGAAAAGATTAAAAACCTGTTTTCGTCAATTGATAAAATAAAACTTGGCTGGCTGCGAAATATAACAATAATGTATTCGGCTGCACTTGTAGTTTTTTTCATTGAAGTAAGTTTGGTAAGTTCAAATTATGAAATTTCCGGACAGTTTGATTTTTCTTCACTCATTGCAGCTGTTTATGTTTATATAATCGGTTATATGGGAATTTTCAAATCCGAAATTTTCAGCAATCCGGCTTTCACAAATCAGATTGATAATTTTAGTTTGGAAGAAATTGAAAACGGACAGCAAACAAAAAAGTATTCCAAATCGGGTTTGTCTCACGAAAAGGCAGATGAGTATTTAGAAAAATTATTGAAAGTAATGGAAGATGAAAAACTTTATTGCGATAGCGAACTGACTCTGGGAAAGTTATCGGAGAAAATAGATATTTCGGCGCATAATCTTTCTGAGATAATTAACACTAAACTTAATCAGAATTTTTTTGATTTTGTGAATCATTACAGAGTTGAGAAAGTAAAAAAAGATTTAGCGGATACGCACAAAAAAAACTTAACCCTGCTTGCCATTGCTTTGGAAGCAGGGTTTAATTCAAAATCGGCGTTTAATTTAATATTCAAAAAACAAACGGGATTAAC
>CAYTFZ010000158.1:0-4611 GCA_964437215.1 uncultured Melioribacteraceae bacterium
AATATCCTTTGGTATTATCAAAGGTATGCAATAAGCTTTTTTATAAATTTAGGATAAAATTAATTTTTATAATTCCCGCTCGCTTGTAAATGTATTTTTTTATACATTAACTGCATAATATTTCTGAATGGAGAATTTTATGAGAGCACACGATTTTATTGAGTTGGAAGAAAAACACGGGGCGCATAACTATCACCCCCTGCCGGTAGTTTTGGCAAAAGGCAAAGGTGTGTTTGTATGGGATGTTGAAGGCAAAAAGTATTTCGATTTTCTTTCGGCTTATTCTGCTGTAAACCAGGGGCATTGCCACCCTAAAATAATTAATGCAATGATTGAGCAAGCGCAGATTTTAACGCTTACTTCACGGGCATTTTACAACGACAGGCTCGGTCCATACGAAAAATACATTACAGAATATTTCGGCTACGATAAAATTCTTCCGATGAACACAGGAGCCGAAGGAGACGAAACTGCACTTAAACTCTGCCGCAAGTGGGCTTATCTTAAAAAAGGAATTAAAGAAAATAATGCCAAAATAATAGTCTGCGAAAACAATTTTCACGGACGCACAATTACGGTTATCTCAATGTCCACCGATCCGGATTCCTACGGCGGTTTCGGCCCTTTTACTCCGGGTTTTATAAAAATTCCTTATAACGATTTAAATGCTCTTAAAAAAGCTCTTGAAGACCCTGATGTTGCGGGATTTCTTGTAGAGCCGATACAAGGCGAAGCGGGAGTTTTTGTACCGGACGAAGGTTATTTAAGCAAAGCATATAAAATGTGCAAAGATAAAAACGTTTTGTTCATTGCCGATGAAGTACAGACCGGCATTGCCCGAACAGGAAAATTGCTTGCCTGCGACCACGAAAATGTCCGCCCCGATATACTGATTCTCGGCAAGGCACTTTCCGGCGGAGTTTTTCCAATTTCGGCTGTGCTTGCCGACGATGAAATTATGCTTTGCATTAAACCCGGCGAACACGGTTCAACTTTCGGGGGAAATCCTTTGGCAGCAAAAATTGCAGTTGCGGCTTTAGGAGTTATTAAAGAAGAAAAACTCGCCGAAAATTCAGCACATCTCGGAGAAATTTTCAGAAATGAATTACGGAAAATAAACTCCCCGATGATTGAACTTGTAAGAGGTAAGGGTTTATTAAACGCAATCGTAATTAAACCAACTAACGGAAAAGAAGCCTGGGATGTTTGCCTTAAAATGGCAGGAAACGGTCTGCTTGCCAAACCAACTCATGGTCATATAATCCGCTTTGCGCCGCCGCTTGTTATAACCGAAGAACAAATTTATGAAGCGGTTGAAATAATAAAAAAATCGATATTAGAGTTTAGTTAGTACGAATAATTGATTTTTATCTTATTAGTTCAAGGAAGGGAACGCCCTTCCTTTTTTTTAAATTTTCGGAGATTAAAAATTATAACCAATTGAAATTTCGCCGTCGATATAAGATAGGATTTTGCAAATGGTCTGAAAATCCTTATAATCTTCAGGTTTATCAGCAGGATGCCATTTGAAATCCGATTTCAATGGGAAAGCGCAGCCTATTCTCCACGAATAATTAAAATGCTCGCCCCATTTATATCTGTAACCGATATTAATTCCTGCGCTTAAATATTCCAAATTAACATCGTATTTCTTCTTATTTTCTCCTTCAAATTGCATATAGTTTCTTCCACTCTTAACAAAAACCCCAAAAAATCCCGAATTTATGCCGGCAGTATCTTCATCGTTGAAATAATGAAATCTGTAACCTGCCCCGGCAAGATAAAAGTCTTTTTTCCCTAATCCGCTTTCAATAAAAAGCCCGTGCCTTTTTCCGAAAAGATGTTCATAATTCATTGTTAGATTTCCAAAAAATACGCCCGCCGGGTCAATATTCAAAGCATTTGCGGGAACAGATTTCTGACAATAAAGATTTGTTCCGAATGATAAAATAAATATGATAATTACAATAAATTTCACCTTTGTTGCACCGAAAAGCATTTCTTCCTCCTTTAAAAATTTTTTAATTATTGAATAAGTTGATTTAAAGCCGGCGTTTATTCAACTTTGGTGCCATTCTGGAATCGGTATAAACACAAAGTAATTAGTGATACTGCTTATCTCAATGTATTTTTTAACAGAATACTGCGGACAATAAAATGGACAAGACAAATAAAAGAAATGCAGATAAATATTTTTTTGAAATTAAATTTTCTGATAAGAAGATATTCATTATGAATGAGAAGTTAAATTTTAACAGAAATATTTAACCGATAACTTTTCCATTATATTCTTACGTTATTTATTTATATTTGTACCTCTAAATATCAACAAACAGAAAATATAAGATTATGAAAAAAGACATAAACAAACTTCGCGATAATATAAACGATATAGATTCGCAATTATTAAAACTTATTGCCGAAAGAAGAAAACTGAGCGGCGAAATAGTTTTGGTTAAAAACGAAATGCAATCCCCCATCCGCGATCAGGAACGCGAAGCAGAGCTTCTTAACCGCATAATTTCCAAAGCTAAAGAAGAGGGTCTGAATACGCATCTTGTAAAAAAACTTTTTTACGAAATAATAGACGATTCAATCAGGATACAGCAAAAATACTTGCAGAATCTGGCAAACGGAAAAGATATTCAGGATGATATTATAAGAATTGCCATTCAAGGTATTGAAGGCTCGTACAGTTCGCTTGCAGCAAAAAAATTCTTCTCCGAAAAAGAAAACCAGATTATGTTTATTTCGAAAAATACGTTCGAAGAAGTTGTTCGTTCTGCCGAAAAAGGTGAGGCAGATTATGCAATGCTTCCTGTTGAAAACACTACTTCAGGCGGAATTAATGAAGTATATGATCTTTTAATGAATACTACTTTATCAATTATCGGCGAAGAGAAATTTCAGGTTAAACATTGCCTTATCTGCAAAAATGATGTTCCTTTAAGCAAAATAAAAACTATCTATGCACATTATCAGGCAGCAGCACAATGCAGCAAATTTTTAGAAACACTTCCGAATGTAAAAGTAGAATTTTTTACTGATACAGCAATGTCTGTAAGAAAAATAAAAGAAGAAGGCACCGACAGCGATGCTGCTATTGCAAGCGAAGAAGCTGCTGAAATCTTCGATGTAAAAATCCTTAAACAGGGAATTGCAAACCAAATAGAAAATTATACAAGGTTTTTAATCGGTTCTAAAAATCCTCAGCTGGTTGATTTGCGGATTCCGTGCAAAACTTCCCTTGTAATGGCTACAGCACACCAGCCCGGCTCGCTTGTAGATGCTCTTTTGGTTTTCAAACAATTCCATCTGAATATGACAAAACTGGAATCCCGCCCGATTTTAGGGAATCCTTGGGAAGAAATGTTTTATGTTGATTTTCTTGGAAATATTGCCGAAAACAATGTAAAACTTGCATTAGATGAACTCGGAAAATATACTCGTTTCATAAAAGTGCTGGGAAGCTATCCTACAGCAGAAGTAATAAGAACAAATATTTCTGAAAAAATCTTTGATGAAGAAATTGAAACAAAAGTATCTGCCGAAGTAAAACCGGAAGATAAAAAGCCAAAGAAAAAAGTTGAATATAAACTTTGCAGCAGAGATTATAAAGCCGAAGATACAATTATAAAAGTTAAGGATGTAACAATTGGCGGTGATAATTTTGTTGTTATGGCAGGACCTTGTTCTATAGAAAGCGAAGAAATGATTTTTGAATGCGCACAGGAAGTAAAGAATGCCGGAGCTCATATTTTACGCGGAGGCTGTTTCAAACCTCGTACTTCGCCTTACAGTTTTCAAGGGCTTGGTTATGAAGGACTTGAATATATGACTGCAGCAGGAAAAAAATATGATCTTCCCATTGTTACCGAAGTTCTTTCTATCGATCAGGTTAATGAAGTTGCAAAATACTCCGACATTCTTCAAATTGGTGCAAGAAATATGCAGAACTTCTCGCTTCTTATAGAAGTAGGAAGAACTCAGAGGCCTGTTCTTTTGAAACGCGGAATGATGTCGTCGTTGGATGAATTACTTAACGCAGCCGAATATATTATGGCTCAGGGAAACCGCCAGGTAATACTTTGCGAGCGCGGAATAAGAACATTTGAAACAGCTACGCGCAATACACTTGATTTAAGCGCAATTCCGTTTTTGAAAGAAATGACACATTTGCCGATAATTGTTGATCCTTCGCACGCGGTAGGACAACGCGACAAAGTAATTCCTCTTGCACTTGCTTCAAAAGCTGTTGGCGCACACGGAATTATAGTTGAATTCCATCCTGAACCGGAAAAAGCCTTAAGCGACGGTCCGCAAGCTTTGCGCTTTAACCAATTTGAACAATTAATGAAAGATTTAAGAAGTCATTAACCGAAAGTATTAGTAAGATTTTAGAGTAAGGGAAAGTTCATTAATATACTTCTCTTACTCTTACCTCTTTCTCATACTCTTTAATAATGCACTGCCATCCAAAATGTTTTTTCGTTTAAATCAGTCCATTCCACCCTGTGTTTTTTTCGTGCAGGAATTAAAATATAATCTCCCGGTTTAAGGATAATACTTTCGCCTTCTTCAAATTCAATTTGCGCGCTGCCTTTTAGCAAA
>CAYTFZ010000159.1:0-4575 GCA_964437215.1 uncultured Melioribacteraceae bacterium
TTTTTAAAGCGTTGTATTTCTTTACATCAACTTTTGAGGCTGCTTTAACAACTTCACAAATATGGATTTTTGATTCTTCCAAAAATTGTTTTGTACCCATTTTGGGTTTAGTGATTATCTCAACAGCTCCATATTCTAATGCTTTCAACGCTGTTTCCGATTCATTTCCTGTTAGACTGGAGCATATAACAACAGGCACAGGATGATGAGACATTATTTTTTTTAGAAATGTTATCCCATCCATTTTTGGCATTTCTACATCAAGAGTAATAACATCAGGCTCTTGTGCTTTCATCTTATTCACCGCAATGTATGGATCGGCGGCAGTGGCAATTACTTCAATTTCCGGATCTGAAGATAGTAATTCTGAAAGAGTTTGCCTAACAATAGCAGAATCATCAACAATAAGAACTTTAATTTTTTTCATTCTCTATTCCAATATTTATATAATTCAAAGAATTTTCAATCAGTATTTTTTGTTAAGCCATTTTACATTCTTTTAAAACAATCGACGGAATTAAACTTAGAGGAGATATCTTATCAACAGCTCCCTGTTTTATAGCTTCGTTAGGCATCCCGAAAACCACACAGGTTTTTTCATCCTGAGCAATATTATATGATCCTGCATTTTTCATTTCGGTCATTCCCCTTGCTCCATCGTCACCCATACCTGTCATAATAACACCAACAGCATTTTTCCCTGCATATCTTGCAGCCGATCTGAAAAGTACATCAACCGAAGGACGGTGGCGGCTAACAAGCGGACCATCTTTTATTTCCACATAATATCTTGCTCCGCTTCTTTTAAGCAATGTGTGTTTATTTCCGGGTGCAATTAAAGCTCTGCCCCTTATAACTGTATCGTTATTTTCCGCTTCTTTCACCGAAATCCGGCATAACGAATCCAATCTTTCGGCAAATGAACGAGTAAAATTTTCGGGCATATGCTGTACAATAACTATTCCCGGAGAATCCAACGGGAATGATTCGAGGAAAATACGTAATGCTTCGGTACCTCCGGTAGAAGCTCCAACTACAACAACTTTTTCGGTTGTACGAAGCATTGCTTTATTATTTGCTTTTGCCAAAATTACATCTGCCGAAAGTTTAGGAGCTATTTCCGTTTTTTTATTTACAAAATTCTTAATATTAACTAAAGAAGCAGCTTTTACTGTGTCGCAAATATGTATTCGAGATTCCTCGAGGAATTTTTTCGTTCCAAGCTGTGGTTTAGTGATAATTTCTACCGCGCCGTTTTCTAAAGCTTTCATAGCGGTTGCAGAACCTTTATTTGTTAAGCTTGAACAAATCACAACAGGAATTGGATGCTGACTCATTATTTTTTGGAGAAATGTTATCCCGTCCATTTTAGGCATTTCAATATCAAGGGTTATCACATCCGGTATAACTTCTTTTATCTTGTTTGCAGCAATAAAGGGGTCCGAAGCTGAACCAATAACTTCAATTTCAGAATCGGACGAAAGGATTTCCGATAATGTATTCCGCACAATTGCAGAGTCATCTACTATTAAAACTTTAATTTTTTTCATTACCTTTTAATCTGGTTAAGTATACATCGCCGGTATGCGTAACAAAATGTAATTTTCTTCCGCGTGTTCCTCCGGTATCGAACGCTTTAATTTTAATCCCTAATTTTTTTAATTCTTTTTCTGCTTCTTCAATATTCTGTTTTCCAACTGTATAATCGTTATTGTTTGTTTTTTTTAACACATCCGATCCGCCAAACAGTTTTACTTCCAAATCACTTATTTTAATTTTTCTCAATTCGAATTTCTCAATCATAGCTTTTATTGTACAATTAACATATTTATAGGATGAATTACATTTTTTAGAATTGCATACATTTAAGTTGCATTTTGGCAGCTGGCAATGCGATATAGCACTAAACTTTGAAACGGGATCATACATTGTTATTGCAATACAAGAACCTAAAACTGTTGTTACTACTAACGATTTATTGCTGAAATGCAATTCACCCGGATGAAGATATAAAACAGTATTATTTTCGAGTATCCTTTTCATTATATTTTTCTGTAAGTGCTTGCAATTACCTGTGTTACTGGAAAATTACTTTTAATTATCGATTCTGAATGCCCGAGAAACAAATAACCACCAGGAACTATGTAGTCTAAAAGACGCCTGATAAGGTTTTCCTGTGTTTCTTTGTCGAAGTAAATGATTACGTTCCGGCAGAATATTATATCAAACTTTTGTTCAAGTCCGTAATCTTCCTGCATAAAATTGAGCCATTTGAATCGCACCGAATTTCTTATTAATGGAGTTACCCTTACAAGTTTTTTTGAACGGTCTTTGCTTCTTAAAAAATACTTTTTAATTATCTGCGGCGGAATTTCTGAAATTTTATTTTCTTCGTAAACTCCTCTATAAGCTGCTTCCAAGACTCTTGTTGAAATATCTGTTGCAAGCAAATTAAACTTAAATCCAAGTAAATAATTTGCATACTCCTGAAGTTCAATAGCCAGAGTATAAGGTTCTTCGCCTGTAGAGCAGCCGGCGCTCCAGATATTTACAGGTCTTATTATCCCAGCACCGTTAACTGTGCTTATTTCTTTTAATGCTGTTTGTTTTAAAAACTCGAATTGTTTTGGTTCTCGGTAAAAATCCGTTTTATTTGTTGTAATAACGTCAACCATCTGTGTTATTTCATTACGACTGCCTTCTTTCGAAAAAAGGAATTCGCAGTATTTTTTAAAAGATTGAATATTTAGATCTTTTAGTCTTTTACGCAACCTTGCTTCTACAAGAATCTTTTTTGACTCAGGCATCTTAATTCCGCTCAGCTGATAAATAAATCTGCTTAGTTTTTGAAATTCTTCTTTAGAAAGCGTTTCCGCTTTAGTGTGATTCATCTTTTTCCTTAAAAAAAGTGCACCTCATTGGGTGCACTAAGAATTAATATTGTCAGAATTTTTCAAATTCCTGATCAAGTTTATCGGAATCTGTTCCCATATCTATAGTGAAACCGTTTTGTTTCATAGAATTTTGGTTTGATTTTGATGCTTTTGCTGAAACAGCAGTTTTCCCTTGCTTATTTTTTCCTGCCGGGTTTAATGCCTTTACATCGTTATAACTGTTTGATTTGTTCACAGCCGGCGTAATCCTTTTTATCTGATGATTTGATCTTAGCTCATCCAATTTGAAATAATCAACTGCGCTTTGAAGCTGCTCTGCCTGGCTGGACAATTCCTCGGCAGTAGAGGCCATCTGTTCTGTTGCCGAAGAGTTCTGCTGAATAACCTGATTTAATTGCTGGATTGCACTGTTAATCTGTTCAGCGCCAGTATTCTGCTCGTTGCTTGCAGCTGTAATTTCTTGAACAAGTTCCGAAGTTCTTTGAATATCCGGCACAATCTTTTTGAGCAATTCGCCTGCTTTTTCGGCAACATCGATGCTCGAAGCTGAAAGTTTATTTATTTCGGCAGCAGCTGTCTGGCTTCTTTCTGCAAGTTTTCGTACTTCGCTTGCAACAACTGCAAAACCTTTTCCGTGCTCACCCGCTCTTGCTGCTTCAATTGCTGCATTAAGGGCAAGAAGATTTGTCTGTCGGGCTATTTCTTCAATTATCGATATTTTACCGGCAATTTCTTTCATTGCATCAACAGTTTCAGCAACGGCTTTACCGCCCTCAATTGCGTCCTCGGCAGATTTAAGTGCTATTTTTTCAGTCTGCTGGGCATTGTCGGTGTTTTGTTTTATATTTGCCGCCATTTGTTCCATTGAAGAAGAAGCTTCTTCAGCTGCTGCAGCCTGTTCAGTAGAACCCTGCGACATTTCCGATGAGCTTGCGCTCATTTCCTGACTTCCGGTTGCAACATTTTCGGCAGCGTTTTTAACTTCCAAAATTATTTCTGCTGTTGCTTTTACCATTTCGGTAAGCGATTGCATAAGATAATCATTTTCAGAACGTTTTTTAAGTTCAACAGTTAGATCCCCATTTGCAACTAACGATGCTTTATCAATTATTAAATTAAGCGCAGCAATAAGCGAATTTATGTTCTCTTTAATCAAATTAAAATCGCCGTTATACTTATCTTTAATTATTTCGGGCATATCGCCTTTTGCTATTCGGTCAACATATTCTGCTGCTATATTCAACGGACCGATCACAGCATCCAAAGTATCGTTAAAACCTTGGATAATTGCTCTGTAATCGCCTTGATGTTTCATTGCATCGGCACGCATTGCAAGTTTTCCTTCAATAGCTGACTGCGCTAACATTTGAGTATCACTAAACAGCATTTTTATATTGTTCCTAATGCTGTTCAATCCTTTTGTAAGAATTATTTGTTTTCCAGGAAGATCTCTCATTTCTTTAGACAATTTACCTTCGGCATATTCATTTATTAGTCCAATCCCTTCTAAAACAGGAAGTGTAACAGCATCTAAAGCTTCATTGGTTCCAGTTATTAAAGTTTTATATATCCCTGATAATCCATCAATTTTACAACGTGCCTCTATATCACCTTCTTTTTGAGATTTATTCATTTCATCAAGGCTTTTGACCATTACATTAAGCTCATCTATACATACATT
>CAYTFZ010000160.1:0-4442 GCA_964437215.1 uncultured Melioribacteraceae bacterium
CTTTCCTGCTTAAAGTTATTGAAGATGTATTTCAGATTCAGCATTACTGAAGGAGCTTCACGCGTAAACTTGTTGTAATTATAAGAATCTGCTGTTCTTGTAAAAGACTCTTGGTTCATAGAGCCCAAAAAGTCTCTTACTTGAAGAGTAGCAATTAATTTATTGTCTAAGAAAGATTGACGCAAAGCTGCGTTAATTGTAAAAAATCCTTTATTTTCGCCTTGTGCCGATACTCTTTTGCTATTGTACATCCCGTTTAACTGCAGACTTGTTGAACCGGTAATTTTGAACATATTATTAAAACGGAGATTCCAGGTAAAACTTTCTTTTTCAAAATCCTGATCGTAAAGAATACCTGTAACTCTGTAATTATACAGGTTTCCTATCAGGTTTACATTCCAAAAGGCTACGGGATCAACATTAAACATTAATTCTGTTCCCAGCGAATAATCCTTCCCTACATTTTCAAAAGTGTTTAATCTTACACCGTTACTATCTATATTCCGTCCTACCATTTCAATCTTACTGTTGTTCACTCTGTAATAAGCTTCAGTAGAAATTACAGTCTTTCCTAAAAGAAGCTGATAACCGAGTTCATACGAATCTATATATTCCGGTTCAAGCTCAGGATTTCCTTCTCTCATGTTATAAGAATCAGTCCATGTGCGGAAAGGTTCAAGCATCATCCCCCTCGGACGGTTTATACGGCGGGTGTAGCTTGCCATTATCTGATTTCCGTTATCAAGTTTCCACGAAGTATGCAAACCTGGGAAATAATCCCATTTATGGAATTTAAATGATGCAGAAGTATCTATCAGACTTATATCATTATCCGTTAATTCCGCTCTTAATCCAAGTTGAAATTGTAGTTTTCCAATAGAATTTGAATATGTTGAATATAGAGAATGAACATTTCTTTTATATTTGGTGCTTTTGCTGTATTTTTTCTGGAATTCATAATCCGAAATTGAAGTATTATATTCGTAATGGCGATTTTTTTCTTCCGAAATATCAAATTCGGATTGATATCCGGCTTCAAACTTTGAAGTTTCGCTAAATGGCAATGTGTAATCAGCTTTTATACGTGTGTCATAACTCGGTCCGGTTTCTTCGCTTATTCTGCCGTCGTATAAAATATTATTTGCATCAAAGCGTTCGCTGATGTTTTTATCATCTCCGTCGCGATAACTGTAATTAAAGTCTGCCGTTAGCTGATGACCGTTTTTATTGAATTTGTGAATGAAAGAAGAAAATGCCGAATAAAAATTACTTTCACGGTTGTCATCCGAAATGTTGGCGTAATTTGTTTCAACGCTATTAAACAATTCATTGTATTTTGTTTCCATTCCGCCGCCAAAACTGAATGAACCATATCGTCCTCCGAAAGTAATATTGTCATTTTCCGATAAGCTTAAATTCAGCGAAGCTCTTAAACCATACGAAGTTCTTCCGCGGCTGCCTTCTCCAAGAGAGTTTAATATTGTAGTGCTTCCCAAATAGTAAGTTTCTCTTTTACTGGCAATATCCATATCAAAATTTCTTTTATTGTAATCTGCTCCAATATTAAAACCGTAACCGTCACCTTTGTAATCCAATAAACCTTCTACTCCGTATTTATCATTAAGCCCGGTATTTGTTTCAAATGAACCGCTGAACCCGAGATTCGAATTCTTTTTCATAACAACATTTATAATTCCTGATGTTCCTTCGGGATTATATTTTGCTGAAGGATTTGTAACAATTTCAATATTTTCGATGGAGCTTGCCGGAATCTGCTGCAAAGCATCGCTCGCGTCAAGTACGCTTGGTCTTCCGTCAATCAATACTGTAAAGTTTGAACTTCCGCGCAGACTTACATTTCCGTCAATATCAACGGTTACCGAGGGGACATTTTCCAAAACATCAACGGCGCTGCCCGAAGCCGCAGAAATTAAATCACTTACTTTTATCACTTTCTTATCAATTTCGTAGGAAACTGATGCTTTTTCACCTTTTACTGTAACTTCATCTGTGCTGTAGGACACAAGATCGAGACTTATTTTTCCGAGCGCTAATGTTTTTTGCGGTTCAACATTAACATTATTAATATAATGGTTTTTAAATCCTATGAAGCTTAATACTATATAATATTTACCGGGGCGCACTCTTTGTATCTCAAAAAATCCGTCTTTATTTGTAACTGTTCCGCTAACCTGCGAGCTGTCCTGAGCATTAAATAATACAACATTCGCAAATTCAAGCGGCTTTTCTGTTGAAGAATCGAAAATGTTCCCGTTTATATTTGCCCCGAATTGCCGTACCGGGGGCTGTGCGCTTAAAAAAATCAAAAATAAAAGATTAAACGCTGCAATTTTTTTAACTAAATTCATATAACTCCTTTTTTTCTATTTATACACTCAATAGACTCAAAACCCTTGCGCAGGGTTTAAAGTTATAATAAAAAATTAATATTTCTTGATAAAACAATTTTTAATTCTTAATTTCGTGTTGATTAACCGTAAAGAATTTTATATTTTTGCCTTTCGGTAAAATTCCATACAAAAGAAGGATTAAATTTTTAATGTTATTTAAAAGAAGAACGCACACTTGCGGCGATTTAAGAGAAGCAAATATTGGTGAAAGTGTTGTATTGAACGGATGGGTTGATACAAGAAGAGATTTGGGCGGTGTTATTTTTATTGATTTGCGCGACAGATACGGCATTACACAGGTTCTTTTTGAACCTACTTTTAATAAAGAAACTCACGAGCTGGCTAAACAGCTTCGCACTGAGTTTGTAATTTCGGTGGAAGGTAAAGTGAGAAAAAGACCTGAAGGAACCGAAAATTCGGAAATATCTACAGGTAATATCGACGTTATGGTGGAAAAACTGGTAATTTTGAACGAAGCGGTTACTCCTCCTTTCCCTATTAAAAATAATATTGACGTTAACGAAGACCTGCGTCTTAAATTCAGATATCTCGATCTCCGCAGAAAAGAGATGCAGTCCAATTTAATAATGAGGCATAAAATTGCCCAGGCAGCCCGCCGGTATTTCGATTCGCAATCGTTTATTGAAATTGAAACTCCGGTGTTAATGAAAAGCACACCCGAAGGCGCGCGCGATTTTCTCGTACCCAGCCGTCTTCACAAAGGTAAATTTTACGCTCTGCCGCAGTCGCCCCAGCAATACAAGCAATTGCTTATGGTTTCCGGGTTCGACCGTTATTTCCAGATTGTAAAATGTTTCCGCGATGAAGACCTCCGGGCGGACAGGCAGCCTGAATTTACTCAGATAGACCTTGAAATGTCCTTTATCGACCAGGAAGATGTGTTTGAGATAATGGAAGGATTTATGAAAATCCTTTTAAAAGAAATTAAAGACTACGATTTACAAACCCCGATTCTCCGTTTATCTTTTAACGATGCAATGGAAAAATACGGAATTGATAAACCCGATCTAAGATTCGGTCTCGAAATGATAACAATGACCGATATTTTCTCAAAATCGGAATTCCGTGTGTTTAAAGATACAATTGAAAGCAATGGAATTATTACCGGTCTTCTTGCCGAAAAATGCGGCGATTACACCCGCAACCAGCTCGACGCCTTAACCGAATTTGCAAAAAAACAGGGTGCAGGCGGTTTGATTTGGATGCGCGTTAAAGAAAATGAACTTGAAGCGCCTATTGCCAAGTTTTTGTCGGATGAAGAAAAGAAAAATATTGTTGCAAGACTTAATGCAAAACCGGGCGACCTTATATTTATGATTTCCGGACCAAGGTTAAAAGCGCTTTCCGCTATGGGGCAGCTCCGCCTTGAAATGGCTGAAAGGCTTAATCTCATTTCGCCCGATGCGCCTCCTGCTTTGCTGTGGGTTACCGATTTCCCTTTGTTTGAGTGGGATGAAGATACAAAACGCTTTTATGCGATGCATCATCCTTTCACTTCGCCGAGAATTGAAGACGTTGAATTAATGGAAACGAACCCCGGAGCAGTAAAAGCGCGCGCTTACGATCTTGTTCTTAACGGAAATGAAATTGCCGGCGGAAGCATAAGAATACATAACAGCAAACTGCAGGCATTAATGTTTAAAACATTGGGAATTACCGAGCAGGAAGCTGAAGAAAAATTCGGATTTTTAATGAATGCATTTAAATACGGCGCTCCTCCTCACGGCGGAATGGCTTTCGGTCTGGACAGGCTTGTAATGCTTTTGGCGGGAAGAAATTCAATCCGCGAAGTTATGGCATTCCCTAAAACTTCCAGCGGAATGTCCCTTATGGATGATTCGCCGTCGAATGTTGATGCAGACCAGTTGAAAGATTTGCATATAAAATTGCGGTAATAATTACATTTTACGTGTAATAATTACAAATATGAAATATTGTTCATTGAAACTATGAGAAACGTATGTTAAGCTTTACACTTAAAAGAATTATTTTTGGCTCGATAGTTGTAAT
>CAYTFZ010000161.1:0-4426 GCA_964437215.1 uncultured Melioribacteraceae bacterium
AGTAACTGCACAGATGAATAAATTGTTGTCAGAGGAGTCCTAAATTCATGAGATGCAGTAGATATGAATCTCGATTTTAACTCGTTAAGTTCTTTTTCTTTGTCCAGTGAATACTTTAGCATCAGTTTCAATTCTTTTTCTTTTTGCAGCTGAGCAATTAAATCCGCATTTAAATGATCAAGTTCTTCTGTTCTTGTTTCAACAAGAACTTCGAGGTGTTCTCTGTACTTTTGAAGTTCACCCTCGTTTTTTTTCTTTTCAGTTATGTCGCGTATTATTGCCTGGATAAATGTTTGTCCGTGTAATTCTAATTTATCAAATGAAACATCGGCATCAAAAGGGGTGCCGTCATATTTGAGGTACTGCCATTCAAACCGTTGCGGTATGCCGCTTAGTACAAGCTTAATTTTTTCGTAAGCTTTTTCTCTTGAATCTCTTCCATCCGGCTGATTTGGAGGTGATAATTTATTTGGGGCAGATTCAATCAGCTGTTCTTTGCTGCAGCCAAACATTTCCAGTGTGCGTAAGTTGCAATCCATTACTTTATGCATGCCCAGAATAAGAATTGAATCATTAGCGTTTTCAAAAATGGTTCTGAATTTTTCTTCGTTTTCTTTTAAAGCTTTTTGTGCAATTACATTCTCGGTTACATCTATATAAATAACAACAATTTCTTCTGTCGTTAATTTATAAATAAGATTTTCCAGCCAATTTTCAATAAAATTATCAACATAAAAGGATGATTTAATAAATTCAGTTTTGCCCGTCTGCCAAACTCTCGTCATTACCTCTAACAATCCGTTTTTTTTAACTCCGGGAAATAATTCTGTAATCCGTTTACCAATGACTTCATCACGATTGTTATAGCTCATCTTTTGAGCTTTAGGGTTAAATTCTGTAAATTCAAAATCGTTTCCGTTATCAACAGCTTTGTAAATAGCTATCGGGTTGGGACTATTATCAAACAGATTCTGCCAACGTTCTTTGCTTGCTTTAGTATTTTCTTCAATAAGTTTCTGTTCAGTTATATCCAGAATAGCGCCAATTAATCCGGCAATTTTATGCTCATGATCTTCAAAAGTTGCTTTATGAAAGATGGCATTATGGTTTTTACCATTTGCATCGTGGAAAATGGATTCATAAACCTGCGTCCCGCCGGATTTTAAAAGTTCAATATCTTTTTCAAAATATGTCTTTGCCAGGTCAGTCGGGTAAAGATCAAACACTGTTTTTCCGATGAATTGTTCTTTTTTATTTCCAAATAAACTTAAAAAAGCATCATTTACATTAATATATCTTCCTTCTTTATCCTTATAAAAAACAGGTATGGGGAGCGTTCTAAGCAGATTATTAATGAAAGCTTCGTTCGACTTTATTATTTCTTCTGCCACTTTGCGTTCTGTAATATCTCTGATTACAAAAACCATTTCTATTGGCTGTTTGTTATGATTCCTGATTACGTCCCCATTAATTTCGCAAATAAATGAAGAACCTGCGTTGAATTTTATTTTGTACTCTTGAACGCCAAGATGAGATTCAAACATTTTTTTCAGATTTATTTCTGCTCGTTCCTGATCTTCCGGAACGATAAACGAACGTAAATTTTTACCAAGGAGTTTTTCTTTAGGATAATTGCGCAGAAATGGTATTGAGCTATCATTTATGAAAATTATATTAGCGTTAAGATCAGTTCGGATTATCAGATCCGGAACTGTTTGAAGTACATTTCTAAGCATTTCTTCATTATCTCGGAGTGATCTTTCGGCAACCGGTTGTAAAGAAACATATCTCCCTAAAATAATGATTCCGTTAATAGATGTTTTTTCAATCATATTTATTCCAGATGATTCCATCCAGATATAGTTTCCATCCTTTTTACAAAATCGGATATTTACCGGTAAAGTATTTTCTTTTGAATTTAATGTTTGATCAATAAGATTTTTTGCATTTGTTATATCTTCGGAATGCATAAAATCTAAAATATGCTTTCCAATAATCTCTTTTGGAGAATAGCCTAAAATTCTTTGAACCGCTGGGTTTTGGTAAGTTATAATTCCATCTTTATCGATAATAAATATTAAGTCGCTTAATACATTAACAATGGAACTGAATATCTCTTCGCTTTCTTTATGGATATATTTTGTTTTAGTCATAAATTATATCAGATCCCGGTTTAAGTTCGTTAACTGTTTTAATAATTTTCTCACTGATAATGCGTGCTTCATCCTCGGTAACAACTCCGCCTATCATAATATAAAGTCTGTTTTTTTTAGAGTCTTTTCTTACAATATGCATTTTCAATCCGGTTAGTTTAATTCATCAAAAACAAATTTTTCAGGCTGCTCTGAACCTTCTTCAGCAATTGTTACTTTTCCGCTATTTTCTGCTTCCTCAATTTCTTTCCTCTCTGCAATTTCAATTTCTCTTATTTTTTTCCATCTTTTATCTTGAATCCAATCAGCAAGAGCAATTTTTAAAAGGAAACAGTAAAGGAAGAAGGATACAATCGGAACCAGATAAAAGGAATTATCAAGCATTTCAATTCCTGTATCAACAAAATGAAGGAGAAGCGGGGAAAACACCATAATTATAAATGAGGCAATCCATCCAATTTTTCTTTCGCCCCAAAGAATATAAATTAAATACGAAGAAAAAATAAGCGCGCAGGCTGCAAAAACAACTATCACGAATTCCACAAAAAAGGATAAAATCAGAAGTGAAAAACCGGATATTTGATAAGTAAGTACCCTGTTAAGTTTTTCAAGTTTATTTTTCCGGTTTAACTTTTTGTCGCTGAAAATCATTTCCTGCACTATTTTTTAATTCAACAGTTAGTTAAAAATTATTTGTATTGTAGTGCAAAATTAAAAAAATATTACGAAAAAACTTCGAACCAGTGAATTTTTCCGTAATTTATAAATCCGGCATTTGCAGCCAGTTTAAGCGAAATTGAGTTTGTTTCTTCGATATGCACAAACGGCAGAATTCCCGCGTTCCTTACCTTTGCTATCATATAATTTAAAATATCAGCGGCAAATCCTTTTTTTCTGAATTTTTCCATCACATATAAAAAGCCGATTGCATCATCATCGTGAGTAAGCGACCAACCTGCAAGCTCCCCGTTAATTCTTAGCACTCCGCTTATCCCGTTTCTAATCCGCTCCTTAATGTATTCAATATTTGTAAATTCTTTATAATGCGAATTTTCATAAATATAGTTCGCATCATTTTCACGCAGAGGTTGAAGAACATTATTTGTCTCAGGAATATTTACATTTTCGGGAAGATATAGTTTTATTGTAGTAAGCTGCCAGTTAATTTTATATTTCTCTAAAAAACAGGGCATCATCCAATCGTCAACAATTGCAAAATGCGTTTCATCCGGCTGCATTTTTGCCAGTATTTCTTTAAGTTCACCGGCAGAATTGCAGCTTATATAAATCCAGTTATAATCGCTTTTGGCTTTAGTGTAAACCGAGTTTTTAAATTTTATTAAATATTCGGGCGGGTAGTTTTTGATAAAACCTAAAATATTGCAGTTTTTCACACTATCTTTTTTCATGTGTTCAATTATTTCTTTATTTCCTTGCATAAAAACCTGCTTAAATTATCAAAAAAAGCATTGCTTAATTTTGCCTTTCTTCATCAACCAAATCTCCATTTCCATTCCAATACCTCCATATACCAACAGCTTTACCTTTGTCATAATTAAACTCATATTTTTTATTTCCATTCTCATACCAATGTTCGAATTTTCCATCCAGCTCGTTATTGTAATAATTAATTCTACTTTCTAAAGCCCCTGACGGATAATAGGATTCAGCGACTCCGGTTCCATCAAAAATTGTTTGCTTCCCATTTATATCCCAAAAATCTAAAGAAAATAAGTGCCCATTATTAAATTTTTGAATAGACATAATTATGCAATTTGAATAATAATATTTCCATATGCCCACCATTTTATTATTAGAATATTCACCAATTGCCTGCCAACTACCATCGGGATAGAATGATTTATACATTCCATAATATTTATCATTTCTCATAGTATATTCTTCTTTTAACGTTCCATCACAATAATATTCCCGGTGAATTTCTCTTTCACAAGAATTAAAGAATATCAAAGAAATCATAAAAAGTATAACAACAAAATTGCGTTTCATATATTCCTACCTATTAAGTTTAACTTTCGCAGATATTGTAAATATAATAATATTTTTTTGTTGTTTGGGACAAGCTGAGGTAAATTGGAGAACTATTTTTTTATCGGATGAAGACTCAATACTTTAAAAGCCCTTTTGTATATACTGTACTTCATCCTTACATTTAAATTGCAGAAACGAATATATTAACTTGACTTGACAAACCCCCGATAAATTTCAAATCATCCATTTAAAACAGTAGAGACGTTCTACTGAACGTCTCT
>CAYTFZ010000162.1:0-4377 GCA_964437215.1 uncultured Melioribacteraceae bacterium
ATTTTCATTTGCTCATCAGCACTTAATTTTAATAAGTCGACTTGTGGTGTGCCTGTGTCTTTGGTTTCTGCCACAAAGTAAATTTTTGTATCGTCCTCAAATACCAATGCCCAATCGGGATTGTAATTCCCAATGGGAGTAGGGATTTTAAACCAATTAGGTAATTTGAAATAAAATTTTATCTGATCGCTTGTTTCACAGTCTTTAGCAAACTTACTTTCAATGCCTGAATCTAAAGGCATAGATTCTTCATAAATTGTTTTTGAAGGGTCTGTAACTTTAAATGAAAAGTCGTTCAAATAAACTTCCAATTCCTGTGCTTCAAACAATGCCATTTCATATTCCGAACCACCGATTTTTTGATACTTGATTCCGTCAATCATTAAATCGTATAATGTCCGCTTTATGGCCTGAGTAGCCAAATCTAAAAACAATTGCGGATTAATTAATATATCTTCAATTCTGCCGGACTTACTCAATATATCTTGAATTGTTGATCGTGTTAATTCTGTTTTACTTTGAATGTAACCCAGCACATCTGGAATTTTCCAAGAGTAATCGCCATACGATTCTACTTTTTCTCCTACATAATTAGTACCTATTCCTTCATCTGTCATTGTAATTCCAATCTTTGTTGAGCGAATTGAAGGTGATTTGATATCAGGTAAATCTTTTATGACTTTTGCAGCCAAAGTAATTAACTCGTCTGTTTTATAATCTACACGATAAGTTGTCTTCTTTTTCAACTTTTCCCAAATCTCCAAGAATTTAGGATCAGCTTCAAAACCTTTGCGGTACTTGATGGCGGTACGTTCTCTTTTGTTCTTGATTCTACCAGTGAATGTTACTCCACAATCTTCTTCAATCTCTTTTTGCAAGGCCTTGGCAAAATCGTCATAGGCTTCATTGGCAATAACAGTCAGCCTGTTTATATTCTGGTCAAAAGTTCGTTTCCCTGATTGGTCTACCGCCAAGCGCAAACCTCTGCCAATTTCCTGTCGTTTTTTAATATCTGATTTCGTTTCATTTAAAGTGCAAATCTGAAATACATTTGGATTGTCCCAACCTTCACGAAGTGCAGAATGTGAAAAAATAAAACGCAAAGAATTGTCTAATCCCAACAATTTCTCTTTGTCTTTCATAATCAGGCTGTAGGTGTCATCATCTGCCTTGGTTTCACCAGAAGTGTCTTTGAAAGAACCTTTTTTGTCTAGCGAAAAATAGCCGTTGTGTGTTTCTTCAACTGGAAATTTATCTAGTTCTGCAAAAGCTGGTTTTGAAATGTATTCAAGGTATATTTCTTCAAACCATACGGCAAACTTTCCTTTAACCGCGTTACCAGCTGAATCATATGTTCGGTAATTGGCTACTTTATCAATGAAGAACAATGACAAAACTTTAATGCCTAACTTGTTAAGCCTTTTCTCTTTTTTTAAATGTTCTTCAATGGTCTTGCGAATTTGGAACTTCATTACTTCATCTGTCAATCCGCCTTGACTGTCTCCTTTATAAAGTAAGTTCCCGTTAGAAATAGAAATGCACTGGTTTACAGCATCAATTTCCTCAATGATATAGCCGTCTGCGTAAATTTCTCTTTCGTTGGAAAGTTTGTATAAATCATCGCCAACTTTCACGGTAAGAGTTTTCTTTTTAACCCCACCATTTTCATTACTGTTTATTGAAACCTTTGCTGTTACTTTAGTTTTGGCGGCAGTGATTGATTCAACTGCTACAAAAGCATCATTATACGCATTTTCTTCAATAATTGAATCAACTTCGATTTGTTTTACCAATCCTAAATCATAAGCCTTAACAGGGTTTAAACTGTACATAAGATTATACTGATTTCTGTGTGTGGCTGAATAGCGAAGTGTACAAAGAGCCTTTAAGTTTTCAATGGCTGCAATACGCTTTTCAGTTTCCATATTTTGAGGTTCATCTACAATTACAATCGGGTTGGTCGCTTGTATAAACTCAACAGGCTTTTGTCCGTTCAGCTTATCATTTGGTTTATTAATAATGTTTTCATCTTTGGCAAATGAATCGATATTGATAACCAAAACTTCAATGTTGTTGGTGGTTGCAAACCCACGCAGAGAAGAAACTTTTACACTATCATAAACCTGAAAATTAACTGGCACATTTTCGTAAAGTGTCTGGAAATGTTCGTGAGTAATTTCTAAATTTTTTAACACTCCCTCTCTAATTGCAACCGAAGGCACTACTATTACAAATTTTTTGAAACCGTATAATTTATTCAATTCATAAATTGTACGCAGATAAACATAGGTTTTTCCTGTTCCAGTTTCCATCTCAACAGAAAAATGCATTCCTTCCAACTTATCCGAAATTTTAATCTCATTGTTTGTTTGAATATTTTGCAGATTTGAAAGGATTTGTTCTTCAGATAAAATCAGGTTGTTACTTACGCCATTGATAAGATTTAATGTGCCAGCTTCCTTTAAGTTAAAATCCAAAATGGAATCTTCCAAAGGTTGGCCTTCAAACAAATCTGTTATAGCATTTATAGCATCGTGCTGATATTGCAGGTTGGATTCAAAGGAAAGCTTCATTTATCAAACTGAATATTTTGGAGATGTTTTATAGAAATATCAATATATCTTGGATCCGAAAACATACTTCGTTTTCGGTCGCTCCAATTTTTAAATTTTGTAGCAATAGTTTCTATATCGGTTGTATTCTCTTTTTGTGAGATATAGTCAACAGTTGATAATAATTCGAGGGCAAAGTCAGAATAATAACCACTTAGAAATTTTATAGTTTTTTCTGCAATTTGCCTTAATGCAGGATTTCCTTCAACTTGTTTCTGAACAGTTTCATAACCATCGGATACTAAAGTAAGAGGATCAAACGGTTTTTTATCCATACTACTATATCCCATAATATAACTGCCGTTCAGGGCATATAGCACATATCTTACTTTTCCTGAATAAGGACCATAAAAATAAGGTTTATATGTTAAGTTGAAAAGTTCTCTTGCTCCAAATCTTTGTAAGAAATAACAAACTTTCTCGCTCGAAAACTCAGAAACATACTCCCCGTTTTTAACCAAATCGTACAAAACATAAAGCAACAGCGCACGTGCATCTGTAAGTTTAACGCGTTCACTTTTTAACTGCTCTTTAAGGGCATTTGTAGGTTCGTAAACAAAAATATCAATATCAAGAAGTTGTAATTTTTCTTCAATTATTTTTTTTACTTTTCCCCAATCCAAGCCGCCATTACCTGCGCCAATAGGCGGAATAGCAATACTTTTTATTTCATATTTTTTTATTATCTCTATAAGGTTATCCAATCCCTTTTCGATATAATCGTATTCTGCTGGTTTACGCCAATCCTTTTTTGTTGGGAAATTGATGATGATTTTTTCACCTGTGGCTATATTTCTGTCACGCGTTACAAACAATTTCCCAATCTGTATTTTATTCTCTTTACAAGCTGCCTGATAGGCTTTAAAATTATCAGGAAAAGCTTTTTTAAATTGCAGGGCTATTCCTTTACCCATCACACCAGCAGTATTTACTGTATTAATAAGCGCTTGTGCATCGCTATCCAAAATATTTCCCACTTTGAATTTTATCATTTTATTATCAAAAATAGTGATTGGGTATTATTTTAATTTTTTCTTCCTTCACACCTAAATTTACTAATTTTTTCTTAGTTGTTTCATTATAACATCCGAACCCAAGTAAAAATTCAGCTGGAACATCTTCCTTAACAATGCATTCAGCTTGCTTTTTCAGTTTCAAATCAAGGTTTTCTTCACCACCCCAATAAGGGGCTTTTATTGCATTCCAATCCAAAAGTTTATGTATTTCAGGAAAATGGCTTTTATCATAAAAGGAAGTGAAATTTTCTGCGGTTGCATGTTTATCAGTAAAATAAAATGTTAATCCATTATCAAAAATTGTTTTCAGTGAACAGACTAAATATATAATATCTGTTGGTGATGTCGGTTTCTCAACAAAGTTGTACCCATGCTGAATAACATATAACATCGGCATTTTAGTGCCAAAATAAAAAGGAATATAGTCGCCCAGTATAATTTCAGGGGCATCAAAGTTTAATATATCCCCATTATTTATACGGACTGACTTATTATTTCGGTTATCAATTAAACTTGCATCACCAATCTGAAAATATTCAGGATTAGTGTTTGGCGAATTTTTATGCGTAATACCATCCCGGAGAATATGGGGAATGTTGTTAATATGCGTCATCCGATATATTCTTACATCCTCTAATTCCATTTCTTATATCGTTTTAAATTCAATTCCTGCATCTTTCATTTGCAGTACGGTGTTTGTTTTTAGTTGATCGTTGCCTTTAAACAACCTGTCCAGGCCAATTACCTTT
>CAYTFZ010000163.1:0-3368 GCA_964437215.1 uncultured Melioribacteraceae bacterium
TGGAACAACAAAAAATGCGCGGTTGCTTTAACTTACGACGACGGTTTAAATGTTCATCTCGATAATGTTGTTCCTGCGCTGGATTCGTTAGGATTTAAAGGAACATTTTACATTCCGGCAAATTCAGCAGTGCTTACTGAACGGCTCGGGGAATGGCGGGCGATTTCTAAAAACGGACACGAACTTGGCAACCATACAATATTTCATCCCTGTTACGGAAGACGTCCCGGAAGAGAATGGGTAAATCCCGATTACGATTTAAATGATTATTCAATCACAAAGATTGTTGACGAAATAAGAATTGCCAATACCCTTCTAAAATCAATCGACGGGAAATCCGAAAGAACCTTTGCTTACACTTGCGGAGATATTTCTGCCGGAGATTCTGTATTTGTTGATCTGATCTTAAATGATTTTAACGGCGCGCGCAGTGTAACCGGACGTAACGAGAATTTTAAAACAGTCAATCTTTTTGATATCGGTTCTTATATGATAATGAATAATCCGGGAGAAGAACTGATTAAAATGGTAAAAAAAGCTCAGGAAGAAAACGCGTTGATTGTGTTTTTATTTCACGGAGTCGGCGGAGAACATAACATTAATGTTTCACTTTCTGCACACAAAGAATTGCTGAAATATCTTAAGGAAAACGAAAAAGATATTTGGATTGCTCCTCTGAATGAAATCTCGAAATTCGTTATTAATTCAAGAAAACAGCAAAGCTGTAAATAAAATTACGGAGATTAGAAAATGATTAGGAAGATTATTTTAAGTTTGCTTTTTACTACAGCAATATTTACACAAATCCGACTGCCAAAACTGATTAGCGACGGAATGATTTTGCAGCGCGATACCGAACTGAAAATATGGGGATGGGCTTCGGCTGGTGAAAATGTAAGTATTTATTTCAATGAAGCTACCTTTAAAACCATTGCCGACGAAAACGGGAATTGGCAGATCATACTTCCTAAGCAAAAAGCCGGCGGACCTTATTCGATGAAAATTGCCGGGAAAAACACAATTGAAATAAACGATATTTTATTCGGCGATGTTTGGCTTTGTTCCGGTCAATCAAATATGGAAACTACTATGAGCCGGGTTAGTCCGCTTTACAGTAAAGAAATTCCGGAGATAAATAATCCGCAAATCCGTACGTTTATTGTGCCGAAAGAATATGAATTCAGCGGACCGAAAGATGATATTTCGGGCGGAAGCTGGTTAAAAGCTGATCAGACAAACATTATGAAATTTTCAGCAGTCGGGTACTTTTTTGCAAAAGAAATCCAGGAAAAATATAATGTCCCGGTAGGAATTCTTCTTTCTGCTGTCGGCGGTTCGCCTGCCGAAGCCTGGGTAAGCGAAAAAGGGCTGAAGAACTTTCCTGTATATCTTGAAGATGGAAGAAAGCATAAAAATAAATCATTCATTGATAGTATAAGAACAAGCGATAGAAACAGAATTAATTCCTGGTATTCTTCATTAAACGCAAAAGATGCGGGATATGCAAATCCTGCAATGCGCTGGAACAGCAATGATTTAAATACTAATAATTGGTCAGTAATGAATATTCCCGGTTTTTGGGCAGATACAGAACCCGGTTTGAAAAACGGCGTAGTCTGGTTCCGCAAAACTTTCAACATACCTGAAGAATCCGCCGGAAAATCTGCAAAGTTAAATCTCGGGGCTATTGTAGATGCCGATTCCGTATTTATTAACGAAATTTTTATCGGGAACACAACTTATCAGTATCCTCCGCGCAGATACGAAATACCCGCCGGAGTTTTAAAATCCGGAGAAAATATTATTACCATTCGTGTTGTAAGCAATATTGGCAGAGGCGGATTTGTAAAAGAGAAACCTTATGAAATAGTTTTCGAAAATACAAAAATAGATTTAAAAGGCGAGTGGCAATACAAATCAGGCGCTGTAATGGAGCCTCTTTTGGGAGAAACTTTCTTCACATACAAACCAACCGGACTTTTTAATGCAATGATTGCCCCGCTGAAAAATTACAAAATTAAAGGCGCAATATGGTATCAAGGCGAATCAAACGCCGAAAGACCTTTGGAATATAAAAATCTTTTAACTGATTTAATTGACGACTGGCGGTTTACTTTAAATCAGGGAAATGTACCATTTATTGTCATTCAATTACCAAATTTTATGGAAGCAAAAAGCGAACCTTCCGAAAGCAATTGGGCGCGTTTACGCGAAGCACAGTTAAAAATTTTATCGGTTCCGAACACTGCTTTGGCTGTTACAATTGATATTGGCGAATGGAATGATATTCATCCGTTGAATAAAAAAGATGTAGGAATAAGATGCGCTCTTGCTGCCCAAAAAGCTGCTTACAGCGAAAAGGATGTGATTTACTCGGGTCCGACTTTAAAATCTTTCGAAAAGAAAGGCGACAGGTTTGTTTTAATCTTTGATAATACCGGAAGCGGATTAACGGCAAAAGGAGAAAAAAAATTAAATCAGTTTGCTGTAGCCGGAGACGATAAAAAATTTGTATGGGCAAAAGCAGAAATTTATGGCGACAGGATTATTGTCTGGTGCAATTCTGTAAAAGATCCCGTTGCAGTGCGGTATGCCTGGGCAGATAATCCCGAAGGAGCAAATCTTTACAATATGGAAGGACTGCCCGCATCGCCTTTTCGTACAGATGACTGGTAAAACTTAAAATAAGTAAATAATATAAAAAGTTATTTTCTCATTGGGGTTTTTCTTGTGATGTTAATTTTTATTTTAAATTCCTGCACAAGACAAAACCCATAACAAGCATAAAAAGTAAAATTTGTTTATTGAAATACTTAACGGAGCGATTTATGAAATTTTCATTTTGCTTATATGTTATACTTATTACATGTTTTATTTCAGCGCAGAAGTTTTATGTTGATCCGGTTAACGGAAGTCCTGACGGAAACGGTTCTGCCGGTTCTCCTTGGAGAACAATTCAGGAAGTAATAGCGAATAATTTAATAGAATCGTACGAACCTGTAAATTATCCTTATGACGGCACTTCGGAACTTAAAATTAAAAACAGCAACGCACCGGTTTCGGGGGGCGATACTTTAATTCTCCTTTCAGGTTTTCACGGCGAAATAAATCTTCTTAGATATTTTAACGAACAGCCGATAACAATTATGGCAGCAGAAGGACATTTTCCTAAAATAACGCGTTTAAAACTTGTTGCAGGTAAAAACTGGAACTTTTCGGGGCTGACAATAAGTCCTGAATTCGCTGAACCATATGTTAAAAATGATTTAATCCGGCTTGAAACTCATAACTGGAGCGGACCCGTTTCTTATATCAAAGTTGAAAACTGCACGGCTTATTCTATTGAGAATTCTTCCGTATGGGATGAC
>CAYTFZ010000163.1:3378-4256 GCA_964437215.1 uncultured Melioribacteraceae bacterium
TCTTTATCCTGTAACGGAATATATTGCAGCGCAAGCAATGTTGAATTGCGGAATAATTATCTGAAAAATGTAAATTTTGGAATTACTGTGAACAAGAATAATTGTATTGTAAGCAAGAATATAGTCGAAAATTTTGCCGGTGACGGATTACGGGGGCTTGGCGATGATTTGCTGTTTGAATATAACCTGGTTAAAAATTGTTACGATGTAAACGGAAATCACGATGATGGATTTCAAAGCTGGGTAGTTGATGGAAACCCTCCTGAAAGAGTTACGCTTCGCGGAAATATTATAATTAATTATGAAGATGAAAATCAGCCGTATAGAGGATCGCTTCAGGGAATTGGCTTATTTGACGGCCCTTATGTTGACTGGATAATTGAAAACAATGTGATAATGGTCGATCACTGGCACGGAATATCGATGTATAAAGGGATTAATTGCAGAATTGTAAACAATACAGTAGTCGATTTAAATAATGTTTCGCCGGGTCCGCCGTGGATAAGACTTGGTGACCACAAAGACAGCTCGCACAGCGAAAATTCTTATGTTATAAATAATCTTTCAAAATCTGTTACAATTGCCGAAGGTGTTACTGCCCAAAACAATGTAATCATCGGGAATTACGAGGACTACTTTATTAACTATGCCGAAAAGGATTTAAGACTTAGCTCAGCAAGTCCCGCAAGAAATGCAGGAACAAGTTTCTTAGCCCCTGAAATTGATATTTTAGGAACAATACGTCCTCAGGAAACTGCAGTTGATGCCGGAGCTTACGAATATTCAGGACCCGTTAATGTTGAAACCGTCAATCACGCAGATATATTCCAGCTTCACCAAAACTTTCCTAATCCGTTTAATCCTTCAACAACAATAAA
>CAYTFZ010000164.1:0-4250 GCA_964437215.1 uncultured Melioribacteraceae bacterium
AATAAAGATTAAAGGATTTGATGGAACAATTATTTTATGATATTTTTGATGGAATGCCGCGGCTTGGTCCCGGAACGGATGCAGCAACAGCAAAAGCTTTAGATAAAATTAAGTTACCTGACTTTGCTGAAGTTTTAGATATCGGCTGCGGAACAGGAGCTCAGACTTTAGCTCTTGCGAAAATTATAAAAGGCAGAATTACAGCAACGGATAATTATCAGAAATTTTTGGATATTATAGTAAAATCGGCTGAATCCGAAAAGTTTTCCGCGCAGATTATTACCAGAAATATTGATATGAACAATCTGGATTTCCCGAAAAATTCTTTCGATCTTGTTTGGTCGGAAGGAGCTATTTATATAATAGGGTTTGCTGCCGGGCTCGAAAAAGCAAAGCAATTTTTAAAACCCGGCGGATATGTTGTTTTCAGCGATATGAATTTTCTGCGGGATGATTCTCCCGAAGAAGTTGTGAATTTCTTTAAAACAGAATGCCCGCAAATGCTGAATGTACCCAATAACTTGAAACTGATTGAAAACTGCGGATATGAATTAATAGATTATTTCCCGCTTGAATATGAAGGAATGTGGAATAATTATTATGACCCTTTAGAAAAGCAGGTCGCGAAATTCAGGAATATTCATAAAGGCAATAAAAAAGCTGAAGAAATTTTTGAAAGTCTTCAATACGAAATTGATTTGTTTAAGAAATATCCGGAATATTACGGTTACTATTTTTACATAATGAGAGATAAATGATACTTTTAAATTTTAGGAACTATATATGACTTTTAGCTTCATTTCGGTACAAGAAAAAGAACAGATTGCAGAAAAGATTATTACAATGGAAAAAGCTGCCCTTGAAAGATGGACACACGGCGACCCATCCGGTTATGTAGAAATTTATTCAAAAGATGTAGTTTATTTCGATCCTTCTCTTGAAAAACGAATAGACGGGTTAGAAATATTGAGTGAATACTATGAACAAGCACGCGGTAAAGTATATGCCGAAAAATTTGAGCTAATAAATCCTTTTGTTCAAACCGACGGGAAAATGGCAGTTCTGACTTTCAACTATCAATCATTTAACGGCGAAATAATTAGCAAATGGAACTGCACGGAAGTTTACCGCCTTGAAGATGACGGGAACTGGAAAATCTGCCAGTCCCATTGGTCATTAACCCAGCCGTTTAAAAGTGAATGACAAAATTTTAAGAACGATAGCAACAAATCTTTCAACAAAATATGCGCTTGTTTTTGTGTTAATTGTTGTGCATATTTAATGTGAATTTTATGGAGATAATATGCCTGCTATTAAAGGACATAATAAAAAAGAAAGATTAAGCTTTTTTGTAAATGCCGAATTATCAAATAAAGTAAATTCCATTTCGAAACAGATTAAGCAACCTGTAAGTGAAATAGCCAGAAAAGCTATCCAAAATTATATTGAGTTGATTGAGAAAGAAAAAATTGAAAAAGAGCTTGAGGACGGTTATAAAGCAAATTACGACTACTATCGGAAAGCTCAAGAGGAATGGAAAAATGCCGACAAAGAATGAGACAGGAATTGTCGAGCCTTTGCTTAGGGGCGATATTTATCTTGTAAATCTCGACCCGGTTATCGGCAGTGAAATTGGGAAAGCCAGACCAGCATTGATAGTTCAGAATAATATTGGAAATAAATTCAGTCCGGTTACAATTGTTGCCCCTATTTCAAGTGTTAAAGAAATAACAAAACCGCTGCCGATAATGATATTTTTAGAAAAAGGCGAAGGCGGATTAAATGAAGAAAGTTATGTCGATTGCGGACAAATCAGAACAATTGACAAAATACAAAGACTTGTATCTAAATTCGGATCATTAGATAAAATTAAAATGACCGAAATTGATAAAGCAATAAAAATTTCTCTTGCACTCAGTTAATTTCATCAAATTTTCGGAAAACATTATATGCCCGACCTTGAACAAAGCGTACTCGAATCGCTTGACGGAAAATCGAAAGATTTACTGCCTTTTATTCCATATATTCTGCAGGATTTGTGGGAAATGGGCGCTGATCCTGAAGTAATATCCAGATTATTAAAGGAAAACACAAATCTGGATTTTTATAATATACTCGATCTCGGCTGCGGGAAAGGCGCTGTTTCTGTAAATCTGGCAAGAAATTTTAACTGCCGCGTTACAGCAATTGACGGAGTTAGTGAATTTATTGCAGAAGCCGTAACTTACGCGGCAAAATATAATGTAACTGAAAAATGCAGATTTACATCAGGGGATATCCGGAATTTTTCTTCTTCCGAAAAATTTGATGTTGTAATACTTGGAGCAATCGGACAGGTATTCGGTAATATGTTTGAAACATTAAAAAGTGTTAGTAATTTTTTACACAAAGATGGATTTGTTATTATTGATGATGGTTTTATTAACGATGACGAGAAACAGGCAGGATTCCAATATTTAAGAAGAAAAGACTTTTTTAATCAAATTGAAGAAGCTGGTTTTATAGTTATCAAAGAGGAAATTTCGGAATTTGACAGCAAAGTGGAAACAGATGAAATGATATTTCGAAATATTGAAAAGAGAATTGGCGAACTTAAATTGATGCACCCTGATAAAGCTCAGTTATTCGAAGACTATCTGCAAGCGCAAATAAATGAAAACAACACACTCGAGAATCTTCTTACTACCGGAACCTGGCTTTTAAAAAGGAAATAAAACTATGCGGCGAATAGAAAAGAAAATCACGGATAAACAAATAATTGAAGAAATTCTTCAGTATGCCGATATATGCAGAATTGCAATTATGGATGGCAGCCTGCCGTACATTGTTCCGCTTAATTATGGTTATAAAAACGGGATTTTATATTTTCATTCCGCTAAAGACGGAAGAAAAATTGAATTGCTTAAAAAGAACAACCGCGTCTGTTTCGAAGTTGAAGATGATTTCGAAATTCTTAAAGACAAAAAAGCCTGTAAATGGGGTTTAAAATACCGTTCGGTTATAGGTTACGGGACAGTTGAATTTCTTGAAAACAAGGATGAAAAGATTTCAGGGCTTGATGTTTTGATGGGAAAATACGGCAGCACCAATAATTTTTACGATGATGAAACTTTAGAAAAAGTATATGTTTTGAAATTAACGATAGAAACTATGACCGGAAAACAATCGGGGAACTGGGACTGATGAAAATTGCAATTATTGGTACCGGCGCTGTCGGCGGATATTTTGGCGGCAGACTTGCTCAAGCTGGCAACGAAGTAACTTTTATTGCGCGGGGCGAGCATCTTAAAGCCATCCGCGGGAAAGGATTAGAAGTAAAAAGTATAAAAGGCGATTTCAAAATTTCTCCGGCAAATTGCACGGATAAAATTGAAGAAATTGAAAATCCCGAACTAATTCTTGTCTGTGTAAAAGCCTGGCAGGTAAAGGAAACCGCTGAAAAATTAAAGCAAGTTATTAATGAAAATACTGTTGTAATTCCTTTGCAAAACGGAATTCTTGCGGCTGAGGAATTATCCGGATTTCTTCCTAGAAAAAATGTTGTTGGCGGATTGTGCCGGGTTTTCAGCAAGATTGAATCGCCGGGTGTGATAAATCATATGGGACTTGACCCGACGATTATTTTCGGTGAGCTTGATAAAGCCAAAAGTAACCGGACAGAAAAACTTAAAATTATTTTTGATGAGGCTTATATCACTTCCGTACTTTCGGAAGAAGTTGAAGCTGAAATGTGGAAGAAATTCTTGCTGATTTGTTCAAGCGGACTTCTTGCAGTTGCCCGTTCATCTTATGGAATTGTGCGCGAATTGCCCGAAACGCGGAAAATGCTGAACGAACTTTTTACAGAAATTTATGATGTAGGAATTGCTTCGGGAGTAAACCTTACCCCCGATACAGTTGAGAAAACAATGAAAGCTGTTGACGGTTTCGATTATAATGCAACATCCTCACTCACCCGCGATGTTATGGAAGGCAGACCATCAGAAATTGAATATCAAAACGGCACGGTTGTGCGGCTTGCAGAAAAACTTGGGATTGACGTTCCGGTTAACAGATTTGTTTACAACTGCATTCTCCCGATGGAGAGAAAAGCAGGGACTACAGGAGTTTAGGTTTTATGGGAGCTAAGGAAATAGGGTAAGAAATCTTTTAAAAAAAGCTCCTCTAAGGAGCTTTTTCAAAAGTTCATCTCAATTAAAATTTTCCTATTCACACGACAATCCATTTTTACACAAATTCATCTGGTTTTC
>CAYTFZ010000165.1:0-4173 GCA_964437215.1 uncultured Melioribacteraceae bacterium
CGTGTTGATAATCTTGACTGTATTGAATGCAATCTTCTCGATTGCAGCCGAAATCACGAATGTTTTAAAAATATGGAGATAAGCTCTGTAATAGAAAAAATTCAGACGCTTATTGAAAAAAACAATATCCGGTTAAATGAAAAAAATTGAAATCTTTGTTAAGAATGTTTTTCTGAAACTTCTCTTATTATTTAACAGACCTTCCCGGAAAAGTGCACTGCCGGTAATAGATAAAAACACAAAAGTCCTTTTTATCCGTTTAAACAGAATTGGAGATGCTCTTGTTACAACTCCTCTGTTAAAATTTATTAAAGATAATTGCAATTGCAGCATTGATATTTTAGCCGGCAGGAAAAATTTCTTTGTGTTCAAAAACACTTCAAGTGATAGCCGTATATTATTATCACATAAGGGATTAAGCGGTTATTTTAAAACTGTGTCTACTATAAACAAGAACAAATATGATATTATAGTTGATACTCATGATGATGTTTCAGCAACTGTCAGTTTTTTAATTTCTCTTTCAAAAGCGCCATATAAATTCGGACTAAAAAAAGATAACGAAACTATATTTACACATACAGTTTCAAAATTAAATCCCTCCGAAAATCACGTGATTAACAGAATAATTGAACTGAGCAGATTATTTTCTTTATGCCCTCCCGAAAAAGCAAATATTGATTTTGTTTTAAGAAAAGGAGCTGCAGATTATGCGCACCGGTTTATTGAAGAAAATAAGATTAAAAGATTCAAAGTAGGTATTAACATTTCTGCAGGCAGCGATGCCCGTTTTTGGGGTGCGGAACGATTTAAAAAACTTGCTTCGTTTTTTGAGGAATACAATGTTGATGTTATTATTTTAACAGCCGCTAAGGATCTTGAAAAAGCGAATGATATATCAATAAATAAATATCCCTTGTTCTTTAATGAAAATTTTGAGAAATTTTGTTCTGTAATTCCGGAATTGGATTTCCTTTTTACACCGGATACATCCATTGTTCATATTGCTTCTGCTTTTAATGTTCCGATGTTTGGAATTTATGTTAAATATAACACAGAGGATTTAATATGGTACCCGGCAGCTTCAGAATACGAAACAGTTATAACAACCGAGCCGAATTTTGATAATTTAGAATTTGAGGAGGTATTTCCTAAATTAAAAACATTTTTCGAGAAAATTTATTATGAAAAGACAAATTCCCGATTGTAAAAAATTCACCGGATACAAACCTTGCCATTCTGACCACGATTGCTGGACAAACGGATGCAAGGATACTGATCCCATAGGCGTTAAAATTCTTATAATTAATCTTGATGCAATGGGTGATGTTTTAATGACAACCGCTCAGTTGAAATCAATTAAAAAGAAGTTCCCTGTTTCAACTATTTACTGGGTAACATTAAAAATTTCTGCAGCGCTTCTTAAAAACAATCCTTTTATCGATAAAGTTTTTGTGTACGATTTTGAGAGTATCTCAATTCTTAATCAATTAAAATTCGATTACGTATACTGCATCGATAAATCTATGCGCTCCGGAGCGTTGGCAATGTCCGTTAATGCAAAAAACAGGCTTGGCTTTGGAATTGACGATAACGGTAAAATTATTCCTTTAAATGACGGGGCCGGATATAATTATCTTTTAGGAATGGACGATAATCTTAAGTTTAAAGTAAATCAGCGCAGCGGTCAGGATTATCTTGCTGAAACCTTGGAACTTGAATATGAGCGCAACGATTATGTATTTGAGTTTACAGATGAAGAAAAAATATTTATTGAACAATACAAAAAAGAAATCCATATTACCCCCGAAGATAAAATTGTGGGTTTTAACACCGGATGTTCAAATATTTATCCAAATAAAAAAATGACGGTTGAACAGCATTGCAATCTTATAGAAAGTCTTCTTTCATACAGCGATTATAAGATAATGCTTTTGGGAGGTCCAGAAGATAATGAAAGAAACAACGAAATTGCAGAATATTTTAAAGGACTTATAATAAACACTCCGACGAATGAAGGAGTAAGGCAAGGCGCCTGTTTCGAAAGTATTCCTCAAATTATAGTTACAGGAGATTCATTTGGAATGCATTTGGCAATTGCCTTAAAAAAATATGTAATTGCGTGGTTCGGTTTAAGCTGCTGGACGGAAATTGATCTTTATGACAGAGGCGTTAAATTGTTCCCTGAAGGTTTGGAATGCGCCCCCTGCTGGAAAAAAGAATGCCCTTACAATCTTGAATGTATTCAGATGATTGATCTTGAAAGGATTGAAAAAGAAATAATAAATTATTTTATTTCATATCAGAAATGATAAAGAAAAGTAAAAATATTAAAGATATCCGGATTCAAGCCGGAAGACCTTTAGTTCTTGACGGAGCTACCGGAACTCAGTTAATTGAAAGAGGAATTGAACAGGATAACTCTCTTTGGACATCTCTGACAAATCTTAATTCACCGGATATTGTTCAAAAAGTTCACGAAGATTATATTTTTGCCGGAGCCGACATAATTACTACAAACACTTTCCGCACAAATCCCGCTGCTACCGAAAAATACGGAAAGGTTTTTTCGGAAAAGATGGTTGAAGCTGCTTTGCAGATTGCTTTTGATGCTGCCGCTGGACGTGAAACAATTATTGCCGGATGCAATCCTCCTGCAGAGGACTGCTACCAGCAGGAACGAAAATTAAGCGAAAATGAACTTAAGGATAACCATCAGGAACACATTACTTTATTGTGGGAATACGGCAGCGATATAATTCTTAACGAAACGCAAAGCCACCTTGATGAAATTTTAATAATCTGCAAAATCTGTTCTTCAATGCAAATTCCGTTTATCATTAGCATGCTGATAGATGAAAATCTTAAACTTCTTAGCGGAGAATATGTTAATGAAGTTTTTTCTAAAATTAAAAAGTTTAATCCTGCTGCTATAGGTATAAACTGCGTGGATCCGGCAATTTACAAAAAATTTACAGAGCATGTAAACATACCGGATAATTTCGGGTTTTATCTTAATATGGGTTTATGCTCGCACCATCTGGGCGTTATTTCCGGCACTATTACCCCTGATGATTTTGTTGATACAGTTAAGCCGTTTATTTCCGATAAGATTTTATTTGTCGGCGGATGCTGCGGAAGCGGTCCTGCACATATTAAAAAACTGAGAAAGCATATTGATTCGCTATATAGAAATTAAAGCCCCTGCAAAAATAAATATCGGTCTTTTTGTAACAGAAAAACGTGCGGACGGATTTCATAATCTGCTTACTTTTTTTTATCCCATACCGGATCTGTTTGATACAATAATTATTGAACGCTCGGATAAATACGAACTCATTTGTCCAGGTTCTGATCTTGCGGCAGATGATTCGAATCTGATTACAAAAGCCAAAATTCTTCTCGAAAAGAATTTTAATGTTAAAATAAATGCAAAAGTAACACTGCATAAAAAAACACCAATGGGCGCGGGTATGGGCGGCGGCAGCAGCGATGCAGCGGCAGTTCTTCTGGCATTTAACGATATGTTCGGATTAAACATAAGCAAACCGGAATTAAACCAGCTTGCTCTTACGCTCGGCTCCGATGTTCCCTATTTTCTTAAACCTGTTCCATCTATAGGCAAAAGCCGCGGCGAAATTCTTACACCTGTAGAATATTTTATTAAAAAGCCGATAGTAATTATTAACCCCGGAATACATATTAACACAGGCGAAGCTTTCAGGAATATTACGCCGGCAATTCCTGCTTTATCGTACGAATTGCTTCTTAAAAAAGAAGTTAGCGATTTCGGCGTATTAAAAAGCATTTTAAAAAATGATTTTGAAAATTATGTTTTTTCTAAATATCCGGAAATTAAAAACATTAAAACTGCGCTTTATGATGCAGGCGCTGAATTTTCGATGATGACAGGAACCGGTTCAACTGTATTCGGCATTTTCCCGGATAAAACCTCTGCAGAAAATTCAATTAAACAATTCCCCTCAAACTATTTTAAATTCATTTCAGAAAATTGAGGAATGGTTCTAATTTCTCAGTAATAAGTTATAAGCAAAAACAGGTTTTTAGGAAATTAGGTTTTCAGGTTTTTCTTGATCACTCATGGCGAATTCGTAAGAATATCCTGAACAATTCCTTCGGTCAGTTTGCCGCTTCTCTGATCCTGCTTCAGCA
>CAYTFZ010000166.1:0-4123 GCA_964437215.1 uncultured Melioribacteraceae bacterium
AGATTTATATCACGCAGGAATTTGTGCAAAAATCTTGCATAAAGAAGGTGCATTGTAGCATGCTCGGCTCCGCCGACGTACATATCAACGGGAGTCCATTCATTTCCAAGCTTTGTATCAAAAATTCCTTCGGAAAATCTAGGATTTAAATACCGCAAATAATACCACGAAGAATCCATAAAAGTATCCATTGTATCAACATCGCGGGTTGCGTGACCGCCGCATTTCGGGCAGACTGTATTCACAAAATCCTTGTTCCCTGCAAGAGGCGAACCTCCGTCAGGTTTAAAATCAACATCATAAGGCAGTTCAACCGGAAGCTGGTTTTCGGGAACAGGCAATTCGCCGCATTTTTCGCAATAAACTATCGGGATTGGGGTTCCCCAATATCTTTGCCGCGAAATAAGCCAATCGCGCAGACGGTAATTTATTTTCTTCTTTCCTTGATTTTTCGATTCCAGAAAGTCTGTAACTTTTTCAATTCCGGTATTCGAACGAAGACCGTTAAACTGTCCGGAATTTATCATCGTCCCTACTTCAGTAAATGCTTCAAGCAATTCGTCGTTTTCGCCGGTTCCGTCTTTTAAAATCACTTTGCGGATAGGAAGATTGAATTTTTTTGCAAACGCAAAATCTCTTTCGTCGTGAGCCGGTACAGCCATAACGCATCCGGTTCCGTAACTTGCCAAAACGTAATCGGCAATCCATATCGGCACTTTTTCGCCATTCACAGGATTAATAGCAAATGCGCCGGTAGGAACACCGGTTTTTTCTTTAACGGTAGAAGTTCTTTCTATTTCGGAAAGAGATTTAACCGAGTTTCGGTATTCTTCAACCGCTTTTTTGAATTCGGGTTTTGTTATTCTGTCAACCAATTCATTTTCGGGGGCAATAACTGCATAAGTTACTCCAAAAAGAGTATCGGGACGGGTGGTAAAGACTGTAAAAGTCTCGCTGCTTCCTTCAATGCCGAAAATGACCTCGCTGCCGGTACTTTTCCCAATCCAGTTAGTCTGCATCAGCTTTGTTTTCTCCGGCCAGTCAATTTTATTTAAACCTTCTAAAAGTTCTTCGGCATAATTTGTAATTTTATAAAACCACTGGGTAAGATTTTTTTGCTCTACCATAGCTCCGCATCTTTCGCACGAACCGTCGTTTTCAACCTGCTCGTTTGCCAAAACTGTCTGGCACGAAGGGCACCAGTTAACCGGAGCTTTTTTTCTGTAAGCCAGACCTTTATTATAAAGCTGTATAAACAGCCATTGATTCCATTTATAATATTCAGGAACGCAAGTCATCAACTCGGCATCCCAGTCGTACATGCAGCCCATAGTTTTAAGCTGTTCGCGAATATCTTCAATATTTTTAAATGTGCTGTCCTGCGGGTGAACACCTGTTTTTATTGCATAATTTTCCGCAGGAAGTCCGAAGGCATCGTACCCCATTGGTTCAAAAACATTATAACCCTGCAGCTTTTTCAATCTTGCCCAGCTGTCGGTAGGACCGTAGTTATACCAGTGCCCGCAATGCAGTTTTGCACCCGAAGGATATATAAACATTACAAGGCAGTACAATTTTTTGGCTAAATCCGAAAGGTCTGTCTTATAGACTTTGCTATCTTCCCAATTTTTTTGCCATTTTTCTTCAACTTCTTTAAAAGGATATTTCATAAAAAACTATAATTTAATTAATAATGATCAGTGAATAATTCGGACTTATAAAAATTCTGCAACATTTTCAAAAACAAACATCGTAAAAATAACAGAATTAATTATAATATTTCACATCAAATTAAGGGTTTAAGGCAAAATATTAATTCATTTCCTTGCAGAAGCTTCCAAAACAGCAATTGTAGCCAGATTTACAACCTCTTCCACCGTTGCTTTATATTGAATAAGATGAGCGGGCAAGCGTGTTCCCATCAAAACCGGACCGATTGAAACAGCATTCCCCAAAAATTGAAGCGCCTGCATTGTAATATTTGCCGATTGCAAATCAGGAAATATCAGCACATTTGCATCACTGCTGAAATTGATGAAAGGGAAATATTCCTGGCGGATAAATTTATTGCGTGCCGTTGCAAGCTGCATTTCACCTTCTATAATCAACTCCGGATCAGATTTCTTGGCAATTTCTACAGCTTTTCTCATTTTTGCTGTTTCTCTGTTTTCGGCGCTTCCGAAATTTGAATAAGAAAGAAGAGCTGCTTTAGGTTCGAAGCCGAGATTCTTAACCATTTGTGCTGTAAGTAAAGCTATTTCAGCAATATCGTTTTCATCAGGATTTATATTTACTGCGCAATCTGCTAAAAATACGGTTTCCTTTGGCAAAACCATAAGATGATGACTTGAAACTTTTCGTACTCCCGGAGCCGGACCTATAATTTCAAGTATAATCCGTAAAGTTTCGGTATAGTGTGTTGATACACCTCCTATCATTATGTCCGCTTCGCCGCTGTGCACCATCATGGATGCAAAATAATCCCGTTTCCGCATCCTGTATTCAGCTTCGGGCTTTATTACTCCTTTGCGCTGCCGCATTTTAAAATATTCTTCGGCAAACGATTTATAGTGAATACTGTGTTCGGGATCCTCAGTTTTTATTCCGGTAAGATCAAGATTAAGCGTGTTTGCAATTTTTTTAATCTCGGTTTCGGAACCGAGTATTATGGGATGTGCAACACCTTCATCTGCTAAAATCCTGCAGGCTTTTAAAACAACATCGCTGGTTCCTTCCGAAAAAACAATTCTTAAGGGCTGATGAGGAATACTGGCAGCAATATCTCTTATAACATTTTGCGTTAATCCGGCTGATATTTTTAATTTTTCGCGGTAAACGGTTTGTTCAAAGTTTTCTGAAGCCAAATCTTCTATTGATGCCTGATTCGCAACAGCTTCGGCAATACAGGATAAAATTCGCGGATCATCGGGTTTGGGTATAAAATAATCGGGTCCGAAACTTATATTGTTCCTGCTGTATGGCTGGATTTTTGTATCTGTTTTTTCTTCGCGCGCAAGATAAGCTAAAGCTTTTATTGCGGCTGTTAACATTTCATCCGAAATTATTTTTGCTCCGCAATCGAGAGCAGCCCTTATTATATATGGAAAGCTTAAATAGCTTTGAATGGTGTTGGGAAATTCTCCCATCGAGGTAGAAATAAGTATGTCCTTACGGATTGCTTTTGCTTCTTCGTAAGTTATTTCAGGGTCGGGCAGCGCCAAAGCAAAAACTATAGGAAATCTGTTCATTTTTAATATATCTTCTGGAGTAATATTTATCCCGGTCAGGTTTCCGATATAAACATCCGCTCCGTCAAATGCATCTTTTATGTTTTCTTTTTCCGGATTATCATTTGCATATTCAAACCAAAAATCATTGATCCCGCTGCGTTTACCGGAAATCAATCCAGTTTTATCATATACAAAAATATTATTTTTTACTGCGCCTATTTGTAAAAGCATACGGGCAATTCCTATTCCCGAAATATTATCGGACGATAATACGATTTTAACTTCACTTATTTTTTTGTTGGCAAGATCAACAGCATTCAACAATCCGGCGGCTACGGCAACTGCTTCCGAGTAAAGATCGAGATTAAAAACCGGAATGCCGAGAATATTTTTTACTTTTTCGTAAATAATAATCCCATCGGGAAATTTTATATTTTGCAGCGTTAAAGCTCCAAATGCCGGTGAAAGCGATTTGATAATTTCAACTGTTTTTTCGGGATCAGTTTCATTTATTTCAATATCAAAAGCATCAACATCAGCAAGTCTTTTAAACAGGACTGAGATTCCTTCTAAAAAGGGTTTAACTGCAAACGGACCGGCATTTCCTAAACCGGGAATGTAAGTACCGTTTGAAATTACAGCAGCAAGATTTGCCCGTGAAGTGTATTTAGCAGCCTCGCCGCTGTTTTTAATTATTTCCATTGCCGGAAAAGCTGCTCCGGGGATATATGCCATCTGCATTTCTCTTACAGAAGAACAGCTTTTGGTAGGTTTTATTTCTATTTTTCCGGCTTTATTATCCGAATGATATTCCAAGGCTTCTTCACGGCGTATCATATTTTTTCTCCATAATTTTATTTAGCGGAAATTGCGATACTGTTTCTGTTAAAGTA
>CAYTFZ010000167.1:0-2238 GCA_964437215.1 uncultured Melioribacteraceae bacterium
AGTGTTTTTTCTGTCGTTTTCGTGCGCCGCATATTCACCTACATAGACTTTTGAATTATTTCTCGAATATTTATCATACCTGTTCAAATTATTCCAAAACCATTCGGGATTTACATAATAATGTTCGTCAACCATTTCAAGTTTAAGTTCTTTAGCAAATTCCCAGCCTTTATCATAATCAGTTCCGCTGTGAAAAGGACCGGTAGTGCCAATAATAGCTATTTCAGGATGTTTTTCTTTCAAAACATCATAAATCATTTTAAAACGCTCTTTAAAGATTGGGGTGATAGCGTCTTCGTTTCCAACGCCAAGGAATTTTAATCCAAATGGTTTTGGATGACCTGCTTGAGCGCGGATCGAACCCCATTTAGAATTTTCCGGACCGTTTGCCCACTCAATAAGATCAAGAACGTCCTGAATATAATCAGGCATTTCTTCTAATGGCAATCCTTCTTGTCCGCGTCCTGGAGAGGAACCCGCGTGCTGGCAGCAAACTCCTGCTGTTACAACCGGCAGAGGCAGCGCTCCTATATCTTCGCAATATTGGAAAAATTCATAATATCCCAAACCTCTTGTCTGGTCGTATCCCCATAAATTTCGTCCCGATTTGCGCTGTTCAACAGGTCCGATACTTTCTTTCCAATTGTAATATTGATAAATTCCCTGTCCGTGCACCAAGCAGCCGCCGGGGAAACGTATGAATTTGGGTTTGATATCGGCAATTGCCTGAGCTAAATCAGCGCGTAATCCGTTTGGTCTGTTTTTAAAAGTTTTTTCAGGAAATAGCGAAATCATATCAAGACAAATACCGCCTTTTTCGTGAGCAAGAATTACTAAACGGGCATTGCTTACATTTTTAGAAGAAACAAAAGTAGCCGAAAATTTAGTCCAATCGCGTCCTTTAATTTCAAATTTCTGCTCGCCTAATACTTCGCCTTTCATAGTTTCGAGACGTAAAGTCACCGGCATTGCTTTGCTGTTATCTCCGCGCCCCCACATTTGTCCCATAAAAGCCTGATAAGCCCAAAATGATGCAAAATATTTTTCACCTTCTTTTATCGGAATGCAATCAAAGCCGCTGTTTGAAATCCCAACGCCTTCTCCGGGAGTTATGACTGTTAAAATTGCATATTTAGGATTATTTTTATGAATTGGGCGCAAATCAGATACCGTAACATTTCCTTCTCCGCCGCCAAGCTGCTGCAAATCCCAATATTTTAATGGATGCCAGTCAGGTTGAAGCGTTGGACTGTACTCAAAAGAACGATTTTGAATAAGTTCGGCATAAAGACCTCCGTCCGCTGCATAATTGAGATCTTCAAAGAACACTCCTAAAATGTTCGGACTAATAGGTTTTGCTGGTTTATCAATTTTTATTGTAATTTTATTTGAAGAAGGAGGGGTCATAAAAGTAAACAATCCGATAAAACATAATCCGATTAATAAGGATACAAGCTTTTTGGACTTGAAATGAAAACATTTATTTAATTTTCTCATAAATTTTCTCTCAGTATTTTTATAAAATTATCTGCTTAACACCGGAAATCTGATAATAGACACAGAATTTCCTTTAAAAGTTTGCGTAAAAGTATTTCCGGAAATTGTAATGTTTTCATTTTTTGGAATTACTTTTTCAGGTTGCTCCAAAGTATTTTCATCTAACGGACTTTCCGAAGAAAGGACAATTGCTTTACCGTTTTTTGCAATTTTCTTATTCGTATTCAGTTTTATTTGAGTTTTTAATGATTTGGAATCTGCGTTAACAACTTTTACAATTATTTCTCCTGATTTTTCATCGTAAGATGCGCTTGCACACAAACTCTTAGCGCCGGAGCGCTCGTCGCCAACTTCCTGAACGAGTTTTCCGTCAAGATAACCTTTTACAGAGCTTCCATTAATTTCAATTTTAATATCGTACCATTTTCCAATTTCAATTCCTGCTGGTTTGCTTTGCGAAGTTACTCCGATATCTAACAAGTAAACCGAATTCATATAACCGCCAAGATCCCAGCGGTTGCGCGACCTGTTATCTTTGTTCCGGAAATATATTTGGAAACCGTTTTCACCGGCTATTTTTCTTGCTTTTAACGTTATTGTATAGTTCACCCAGGATGTGTCGCCAATAAAAGCCGTTACATTCGGTGCGATTGCAGATTGCTTTAGAACTCCGTCTTTTACTGACCATTCGCCGTTTCCAATTTTTCTCCAGTCATCAATATTTTTCGAAAAATCTGTTTC
>CAYTFZ010000167.1:2338-4108 GCA_964437215.1 uncultured Melioribacteraceae bacterium
ATTTTCGAACCGCTTCTATCGTAATTATCATATTTGTTCGAATTCCAAATGAACCAATCAGGATTATTATAATAGTGTTCATCAACAATTTCAGGTTTCGGATTTTCTGGATGTCCGCCAGCCCATTCGTTTGCTATAAGAATAATTTCGGGATATTTATCTTTAATTGCCTTTACAAAAACTTCCCATCGTTCTGCATAAGGCGTCATACCATTTTCATTTCCAATTTCGAGATACTTCAAATTAAATGGTTCGGGATGACCGTTTTTTGCGCGGAGGCTTCCCCATACTGAATTAACAGGTCCGTTTGCGTATTCAATTGCATCAAGAGCATCCTGAATCCATTGACCCATTTGATCCATCGGAACTACTTCCTTGTGAGAAATTCCTGCGTTTACGCAAAACAACGGTTCTGCGCCAAGGTCTTCGGCAAGCTGCAAATATTCGTGATATCCGAGACTGTTTGTTGCATTATACTCCCAGATATTCCAAAGCGGAGTTCTTGAATCGATATTGCCGATTGTATGTTTCCAATGGTTCATATGCTCGAAATCATCGCCTTCAACCCAGCAACCGCCCGGAAAACGAAAAAGTGTTGGATTAAGCGAATCGATTGCTTCTGCAAGATCTACCCTTAAACCGTGGTTCTTCCAGGTTTTTTCAGGTAATAACGAAATCATATCGATATATAAAGAACCAACTCCTTCACCGGATATTTCAAGATATGCTTTCGGATCGCTTCCTTTAGCAGTGATATTCAGATTTGAATATTTCCAATCGAAGCCGAAATGATTTATTTCACCTGAACCTAATTCTTTTCCGGCTTCACTTAAAATCTTTACATTTAATTTCCCCTTAAATTCATCCGGTGTGCGCGATGCTAAATTAAACTTATAACTTTCGCCCGAAATAATATTCATTCCCCAATAGCCAAAATTCTTCAGCGAAAATTTTCCATCCGCAACAATACACAGCGATTTACGATTAAACGGATTAAGAGGCGGCACAGGAGGTCTTGCCTGAACATCTGCATTAATTACTGAAGCAGAATTTTTTCCTGATATACTTTCAAATTTCCAGTTCTGCAGAGTATCTGCATCCTCAAAAGAACGGTTGCGGATTAGCTCGGGATAAATACCTCCGTCAGCCGAGAGATTAATATCTTCGAAAAATATCCCGAAAAGTGTGGGAGATATTTTATGTCCCGGTTTATCAACATCAATTAGTATTGAAGGATTTTGTGCTTTAATTGAAACACAAACAAATAGAATTATTGAAAATTGCAGTAAGTATGTTTTCATTTAACAACCTTTAATCTAATTAAAAAATCATATCAAATTAACACACAATTTAACTAATTTATGATTGAAACTTTATAGAAAACTTTAATCAAATATCTTTCGGCAGGCAGCATAATGTTTGTTCCGGATTGAGCAGTTGCCTTTTCGAGAAGAACTTTTTCCGTGCTTTCTTTTATTCCCTGCACGTCAGTGAAAATTATCGGATTATTGGCAGCTCCGGTTTGGGCGGATATTGAAATGATGAAGAAAAACGTGCAAAAAACAATCATTAAGCAAGAATTTGTTTTCATATTTTTTCCTATTGCTTAATCCGAAAAAAGCAGGATTTAATTCCAGATTATATTAAAAACATATATAAGAAATATTTGCAATTGTTGCAGAAAATATTCCGAAGTTTCGAAGCAATTTTGATGATTGCATTTTCACTACAATTAATACAGACATCCTAAAAATAACCCGATTCTGTTTA
>CAYTFZ010000168.1:0-4055 GCA_964437215.1 uncultured Melioribacteraceae bacterium
GTATATAAGATTTACACTAAAGAAGATCTTATTCCGAAAAACTGACGGACATTTTTTTTATCAATTCGGCTATATCTTCGGGTAATGGGGAGCTGAATGAAATAAATTTCTCGGTTGCAGGATGAATAAATCCTAAGGTTTTTGCATGAAGCGCTTGTCGCTTCATAATTTCCAGCAGATTTGAAACACGAGCTTTTATCTTTGGAAGTTCAGCTCCGCAGATTATCTTTCGTCCGTTATAAACCGGATCGCCAAATACCGGATGATTTATATAAGCCATATGAACTCTTATTTGATGGGTGCGTCCGGTAAGCAATCTCAACTTCACCAGCGAGGCAAATTCAAATTCTTCAATTACCTCATAAAATGTATGAGCATATTTCCCATCGGTTTCGTGAACCGAAAACACTTTCCTGTCTTTTTTGCTTCTGGTTATATTCCCGGAGATTTCACCTTTTTTCTGCTTAAATAATCCCCAGCATACAGCCTGATATTCCCTCTCAATTGTATGGGCCGCAAATTGTTTTGCCAGATGCGAATGAGTATATTCATCCTTAGCTACTACCAGAAGACCGCTTGTTTCTTTGTCAATTCTATGCACAATTCCCGGACGTGAGCTGCTGTTATTTTCACTAAGGTTTTTAGTGTGATGAAGCAAAGCATTAACCATTGTTCCGGTAAAATTTCCAAGCGAAGGATGAACAACCATTCCGGCTGGTTTGTTAACTATTAAAAGATATTCATCTTCATATATAATATTAAGGGGAATATCTTCTGCTTCAGTTTTATCGGGACGGGGACTGCAAGGAATTGTAACAACAACAATATCTTTTGGGTTTATTTTATAATTGGCTTTTTGTATTTTGTCGTTTACTTTTACGTAACCGGCTTTAATTAGCTGCTGGATTCTTGAACGCGTTGCTCGTTCCATTGTGTTGGCTAAATATAAATCGAGGCGTTCTTTTCTTTTGCCTTCAGTAATATCAAATTTATAAACCCTTTCGGTAACAAGGTTTGCCATTTTTATTTTTGCCCGGTATTGCTTATCCCGTTTTCAACAGCAATATTTTCAGTATTCCCTATTTCGGGTAATTCCTCAGCATCCTCAATTTCGGGTTCGCTTTCTTTTACCGGCTTCTTATTTGTAAAAAGGAGAAGAAGCAATACACCTACAGTAACAGAAGCATCTGCAACATTAAAAATAGGCCATCTTTCGTAAGTATGTCCGAAAAGAGAAAAATTAAAAAATTCGACATTAAAAAAGTCAACTACTTTTCCGTACATAAGCGGTGCATATCCATAAATTACACCGTAAAAAACCCGGTCGATTAAATTTCCAACTGCCCCGCCTAAAATCATAGCAAGAGATAATTTTGTAAGAAGTCTTTCATTCCGTACTTTGTAGATATAAAAGATTATCCCCACGCTGGCAATAATAGAAAATAACGATAGAAGCCATTTCCAGTCAGAACCGGGATCCATTCCAAAAGCCATTCCCGGGTTCTCGACAAATGTCAGTTTGAAAAAGTCGCCGAATACATTAATACTCTCGGCATATTTCATACCTTCGTGATTAATATTCAACGCTGGTAATGAAAAACCTTTAACAAATATTTTCGTAATCTGATCGGCAATTACGATAAATAAAGAAAGATAAAGAACTCTCAACTAATCTCCCTTCCCTTATTTTTTTGACATATTTTCTTTTACTTGAAGACAATGCTGAGTGTGAGGCACAGCTTTTAGTCTGTCAAGCGGAATCAAAGGACAAGTAGGGCAGAGATGCTGAGGCTCATCTATACATTCAACACATATTCCAAATGTTCCATTATCAATTCTTTGAAGAGCGTCTTCGAGATATCCTAAAAATTTATTTTCTCGCTGCGCCCACAAATACAATTTCTCGCGCTCCTGAGCATCAGTACCCTGTTCGGCCATATGCAGCGAATAAGGAGAATTTTCGTTAACATATTGTCCGGTTGTAGGATCCATCATCTGTTCTTTCATATTTTGCAGCTGTTCAACTATTTCATCCTTTTTTTTAAGGATAATCTCTCGTATCTCAGTAAGTTCCGATTTATCGTAACCTTTTATTTTCTTTATCTCTTTCGATTTATTAATCGAATCGGCTGCAACGCTCTCCAGATTGCTTGAAGAACCGGCTGCATTATTTTCAATCTCATTTTTTTTCGCCATAACTCACTCCGTAATAACTACTTGTTGTTCACTTTTTCAATGGATATTTTACAATTAAAACTGCCTACTTCAAAATCTTGCATAAATCCTTTTTCAAGTTTCTTTTCAGAAACGACACCTTCAGCAAGTGTTTCTGCTGAAATATATTCAGCAAATTTATTTATGTATTCTGTAAATTTTTTATCCGTATTATAACTAATTTTAATTCTGTCAACAACATCAAAACCGGCATCTTTTCTCATATTCTGAATTCTGTTTACAAATTCCCGCGAATATCCTTCAGCAATAAGATCTTCAGTAAGTTCTGTATCAATTCCCACAGTTACACCATCTTCGGTTTCAACCAGCCAGCCTTCAATTTCGGTTGAAATAATTTCTAAATCTTCATCCGAAATATTGATTTCATTATCGTCAATTACTAATGCGAGTTTAGCTTCTTTCCTTATTGTATCAATTTCCTGCTTCGATAATTCCTTTATCCTCTGGGCTACCTTGTTAGCAATTTTCCCAAATTTTGGTCCGAGGGATTTAAAATTAGGTTTGGCCGATTTATTAACAATTCCGGAATCATCATCAGGCACTTCGAGAGTTTTGATATTTACTTCCTCGAGTATAACATCTTTCATTTCAGTAACAGCGCTTTTTTTATCATCCGGAACAGATACAATAATTTTGCTGAGCGGCTGCCGTACCTTTAAGTTCGATTTTGCCCTCATAGCTCTTGTAAGATAAACTACTTTTTGAGCAATATCCATTTTTATTTCCAAAGCAGGTTCAATATATCCGGCTTTCGGAAATTCTACAAGGTGAACCGATTCCTGTTTTTCAATTCCAGTAATATCATTCAAGTTTTTGTATAGCTCTTCAGCAAAAAACGGAGCAAACGGAGCTGTAAGTTTTGCCACAGTCATAAGGCATTCGTATAAAGATTGATAAGCCGAAAGCTTATTCCTATTTACTTCCGATTTCCAGAATCTTCTCCGCGAGCGTCTTACATACCAGTTTGAAAGCTGATCAATTGTAAAATCGGAAACAGCTCTGGCGGCTTTTGTAAGATCATACTCTTCCATATAAGTTTCGTATTCTTTAACAAGAGTATTCAGTTTCGAAATTATCCACCGGTCAATTTCAGGTCTTTCTTTATAAGGCACAGCATCTTCTTTAAATGCAAACCCATCGACATTTGCATATAAAGCGAAAAAGTTATATGTATTAAGCAAAGTGCCGAAAAATTTCCGCTGTACCTCCAGAATTCCTTCTTCATCGAAAAGTGTAGGTCGCCATGGCGGACTTGTAGTAACAAGATACCATCTTGTTGCATCCGCTCCATATTTATCGAACAAATCGAAAGGATTAACAGTATTGCCTTTCGATTTAGACATTTTCATTCCATTCTTATCAAGGATTAATTCATTAACAACCAGATTTTTGTATGCGATATTTCCAAACAGCATAGTACCGATTGCGTGAAGAGTATAAAACCATCCTCTCGTCTGATCAATTCCTTCGCAGATAAAATCCGCCGGATAATTTTTTTCAAAAAGCTCTTTATTCTCGAAAGGATAATGATATTGTGCAAAAGGCATCGAACCTGAATCGTACCAAACATCAATTAATTCAGGTGTTCTTGAATAAATTTTACCATTCTTCTCAAATTTAACTTCATCAACAAAAGGTTTGTGAAGATCAATATTATCAACATCTTTAACAGAAATCCGTTTGCCGTCTTTTTCAATAAACCCTTCTTTAAGCTCATCTATGCTGCCTACAGCAAACATATCTCCTTCGCTGTTCATCCAGATTGGTAAAGGAGTAGCCCAGAATCTGTCGCGCGAAAGAGCCCAGTCTTTATTATCTTC
>CAYTFZ010000169.1:0-4024 GCA_964437215.1 uncultured Melioribacteraceae bacterium
ATAATCTGATTTCCGTATCCCTCTTTTTCAATCTGGTCGGATGATATGCGGAAAGAACTGAATTCAACGCTGGAGCGTATATAGCCGATTTCATCTTCTGTAAGGCTTTTCCCTTTGAAATAAATGTTAATTAAAGCATTGTTAATCGGTTTGTTAAGTTTATTAAATACTTCCTGATTCTTCGAAATTTTAGAATAATACTGCAAATCTTTATTCTTAAAAGAACTGTCCGGAATATAAATCAGCCCGTTTATCTTTTCGGAAAAAAGATTTTTTTTGATGGAATCCAAGTATTTGCTGAAATTTTCTTTTTCAACAACTGTATAGTCAATTTTATAATGCCCGCTTTTAATAAAATCTTCCGCAGAAAGCTCATTTTTAATTTGAGTGTTAATTTCCTCAGAATTGGAAGCAACAATTAAAGTCATAGCGTCATCTGAGTTGTACATCTGTAAAAAAACTTGAAACCCAATTACACCGAACATTAAAACAGGTACCAAAACAGTCATTATTATGAAAGATTTGCTTAAAAGTTTCTCTTTTAACTCTCTTTTAATTACGGAAATTACACGGTGGTTAAGCATTTTCCATCTCCGCGGCTGGATCTGTAACAGCATCTTTTCCTGCCCGCTCAATAAAAATTTCGTGAAGTGAAATATCGTGCGCGTCAAATTTTTTGATTTTAATATTGTTGGCAACAAGGGCTTTTAAAAGATCGTTAATATTTTCATTCGTTTTGACCTTTATTCCGGTCGAGTTTCCAAAGTCGTTTATTTTTTCGATAAACGGAAGACTTTTCAGGAACGATATATCTCCTTCGTAGTTAAGACTTACATTGCAATTTGCATATTGGGCTTTAATATCATTTATCGAGCCGCTTAAAATAATTTTCCCGCGGTCAATCATAGCAAGGTGGTCGCACATTTTTTCGGCAAATTCCATTAAATGCGTAGAAAAAATAATTACTTTATTTTTACGTTTCAGTTCAAGTATTATTTCTTTAAGCATATTTGTGTTTATAGGATCGAGCCCCGAAAAAGGTTCGTCGAGAATTATAAATTCAGGATCGTGCAGAATTGTTGCAATAAACTGAACTTTTTGCTGGTTGCCTTTGGATAGATCTTCAATCTTGCTGTTTTTCCTGTCGGTAAGCTCAAAGCGTTCAAGATATTCCATAGCCGATTTTTCAACGGTTTTGCCTTTTTTCCCTTTAAGTTCGGCAAAAAATAAAAGTGTTTCAAGGACTTTCATTTTTTTGTAAAGTCCGCGTTCTTCGGGCAAATAGCCTACTTTATCACGGAATTCCTGTCCCACTTTTACACCGCGAAGCAAAACCTCGCCGGAATCGGGCAGATAAATATTCATCATCATTCTGATAGTTGTAGTCTTTCCGGCGCCGTTTCGTCCTATCAGACCAAAAACGCAGCCTTCGGGAATAACAAAAGAAACCGAATCGACCGCTTTTATTCCGTCGAAAGATTTAGTAAGATTCTTTACTTCGAGAGCAAACATTTAATTTCCCTGCTTTAATAAGCCTTTTAATTTATTTATTCCCTGATTCTGAAGTTCTGCCTTCTTTTGTTCAAGTTCTTGTTTTTTTGTTTCGATAAGATTTTTATAATTATCAACTTGTGCAGTAATTGCTGCTACTTTTTCTTCGAGAGCGGATTTTTGTTTGTTGATAAAACCTTCTGCCTGGGCGCGGTATTTTGCAACTTGTTTATTTATTTCCTGGCGGAGTTTTTCTTTTGCTTTTTCCAACTCGCCGCTGATTTTAGCTTTAATATTGTTGTAAATCATTTCATCCAGATTAGAATCGAGCGAAAATTTGAAATTGCTTTCACTTCCTTCGAGCTTAGCAACAAAGTTAATCTGGTCAATCTTCATCAAAATTTCGAGTATTATTTCTTCTATCTTGTTTTTCGGTTCTGCAGCAGAAGTTGCAAAAATAAGATTGTTACACGAAAATTCTACTGTGCCTTTAATATATTTTCCGCGGATATCAACTTCTGTAAATACCGAGCCGACACCTTTATCGATTTTTTCAGGCAGAAATCTCGATTTTATAAGATTTGTGCTGTTCATCGAAAATCCGTCGTATTTGAATTTGAAATTTTCGTTAGGAATTTTTCCCATATAATTCAGCAGTCCGTTAAGAGCCACTTTTGCACCAGTCTTTGAACTTCCGCCTATTTCGAAAGTTGTAGGTTTGCCGATGGTATTTTGATTGGAAACTATATTGAACGCGTTTCCTTCAATAAAAACATTGCTTTCGGTAAATCCGTTAATAATAATTTGTTTTATCCAGAACTTTGGACGCGCATTTTTCTCAGTGAAGTGAATATTCTGTCCTTCCATTCTCGGCGGAGAAGGATCTTTTTCGGGCTTGGGCAGATATTCTTCTTTGTAGCGGCGGGCAATTTCGGCATAATTCATATAGGAATTGAATTTATCCACAACTTCGCGGCCGAATAAGATTTTTCCTATTTTATCGGTGCTGAATTCAGGAAGTTTGGCAAGCGACAAAGCTGATTGAAAATCGGCTTTAATCCAGTCGTCAATCTGTAAAAGACTATCCCTGGTGGCATTAAAATCATTTACAAAATCGTTTTTTACAGTAACTGTTTCATTAACAAGACTTTCGGACTGGCTTTTAATCTGCTCTACGGTTTTAATTGTTTCCAGAACTTTATCAACAGATTTTATATTGTTTACATCAATGCTGTTAACCTGCGAAATGATGCCATTAATTTTTGCTTCGTAATTTTTTGTATCCAGCCTGTTGTTCCATTTGTCAAATCTTTCTTCAAAACTTTTTTCGAGTTTAACAATTTTATCGGGGGATTGAATATTTAGAATAGAAAGAATACTGTCAACATCAATTTCACCTTTTAACTGCGATAATCTGTAGAGAGGTTCATCTTTAATTTCGTCTTCAAGACGATCGCTTATGGACTCGAAAAAATCAGGTCCGCCGGTTTTCGATTTTTTAGCTCCCGGGATACTGCCGTCGGTTTTACGCGGAGTATTTGTGCGGATATTTGTAACAGAAAAATCTTCTACAATTACTTTACCCGAAAAAAGAGGCCAAAACTCCATATCGAAACTGCACTTGCCGGTTTCAATTATATTGCGCATTGTGCTTGATGGATTTGTAACTTGAAGTCTGTCCCACGTAATTTTAACATCGAGGAATGAAAAATCCACATTGTCGAACTCGACTTTTGCTTCGATAATTGCCGTCCCTGCATCTTCAAGCCGCGCTTCCAGCCAGCTATCGGTTAAAAAATAAGCAAGTACGAAAAAGAGAGCAACAGCAATCAGAAGCCCGATAATTCCTTTTTTCCTGAACATTATCCCCTCCACTCGCTTATTTTTGTGTAAATTTCGTAAAATTTCGAACCCTTTATCATTTTCATAACTTTCCATTTTTCTACGTAAGGATCAACTTTGGTCCGGTAAACAACTACAAATTGTTTTCCCAAAAAGAAAACGGGAATTACAAGCGCAAGAGATGCCGCAAGGCTTCCCATAACAATTGTGTTGTTAAAGCGGGAAAGGGCTAAAATGGGGATGTTGTAAAAATTATTCCAGGTTTCCTGCATACTTTCAACATCTACAAGTATGTAGTAGCCCAGACTGTGAAAATAGGGATCGAAAATATATGCTATTCCGCTGAAGATTGCCATTGAGAAAAGCGCCATCGAAATATTGATTTCGAAGATTATCATTAAAAAAACAAGAACGAGGTTGTGCAGACTTAAAACCGGAGTGAGCCCCATAATCATTCCGAAAACTATTCCCCACGAAATCTGCGCCGGAGATGCACCGGAACGGAGTATAGAAAAAAGTTTTGCTAAAAATTTTATTGTAAACATAAAACCTCTGTAAAAATTTTATTTGCTAAGTGAGTTAATTTACAAGGCTTAATTTCTTTTAATTTTAACTTAAATGCAAACAAAAGATTGCTGCGGTTAGATACTTTTTATTATTCGGCGATATTTTCTGTGTTACTCTGTGGTTT
>CAYTFZ010000170.1:0-4014 GCA_964437215.1 uncultured Melioribacteraceae bacterium
TTTAATATTAAAACAGTATTTGTTGTAATCTAAGAATTTATCATTTTGGAAAAAAGGAGTGTTAAGTGAAAATTGAATTTGTTGGAGGAGCGCAGACAGTTACAGGCTCGATGCATCTTCTTCATATCAACGGGAAAAAAATTCTATTGGAATGCGGACTTTTTCAAGGAAAGCGCAGCGAATCTTACGAGAAAAACAAAAATTTTAAATTCGATCCTTCAAAAGTTGATGCGATGATACTTTCGCACGCGCATATCGATCACAGCGGGAACATCCCGAATCTTGTAAAAAACGGTTTTAAAGGATTAATTTATGCCACTGCCGCTACTGTGGATTTGTGCCAGATTATGCTCCGCGATTCTGCTCATCTGCAGGAAAAAGATATTGAATGGGTAAACAAGAAAAAGATTAAGAAAAACGAAGAACCGATAGAACCTCTTTATACGCTTGAAAATGTGGAAGATGCTATGAAACTTTTTGTGGGGGTTCAATATAATCAGCAGATTACAATTTTCCCGGGAATAAAATTTACTTTTCGCGATGCGGGACATATTATCGGTTCGGCAGGTGTTCGCCTGGAAATTGAAGATGAAACCGGAAAGAAAATATCTTTGGGATTTACCGGCGATATAGGCAGACCCGATTCTCCCGTTATCCGCACACCGGATGTTTTACGCGATATTGATGTTTTAATTATGGAAACAACTTACGGCAACAGATTTCATTCGCCGGCGGAGGAAATTGAACAGGAATTGTCTGATACTATTAACAAAGTGATTGAACGGAAAGGCAAAGTAATTATACCAGCGTTTTCGGTTGGAAGAACACAAACAATGGTCTATATGCTTCATAAACTTTTCGATCAAAACAGGATTCCCGAAATTCCGGTTTTCGTCGATAGTCCTTTAGCTGTTGATGCAACTAACATTTTCCGGGCGCATCCGGAATGTCTGGACAGAGAAACATATCGTATTTTTTTACAGGATGGCAATGATCCTTTTGGTTTTGGAAGACTAAAATACATCAAAAAGGTTGAAGAATCGAAAGAATTGAACAACCGTACAGATCCGATGATAATAATTTCGGCATCGGGAATGGCGGAAGGCGGGCGCATACTTCATCATTTGGCGAATAATATTCAAAATGCCAATAATATGGTTTTATTTGTCGGTTATGCCGCCGAACATACTCTTGCAAGAAGAATTATGGACGGTAACGAAAAAGTTAACATTTTTGGCGAAGAATTTTTAGTAAAGGCAGAAGTTAAAACAATGGATTATTTTTCGGCTCACGCAGATCAAAACGAACTGTTGAATTATGTTAAAATGAATAAACCCGAAAATTTAAAAAAAATATTCCTTGTTCATGGCGAACAGGATATGGCTTTGCCTTTCAGGGAAAAATTAATTCAGCTTGGCTATAAAGATGTTGAATTTCCGTTTCCCGGGTCAATTTATAAATTATATTAGAATAAAAATATTCCGGTAAAAAGGCAATTTTTGCCGGGATATTTTACCAGCTTATTGAAGCAGTAAATAAATTAATAGTAAAACACATTTAAATAATTTTGTGTTTTAATGAAAAAACAGATAGTTATTTCTTTTGCTGTTTGAATAATTTATTTTTGAACTGCAGATTGAAGCAAGTAAATAAAAATATTTCCGGAATAAGGCATAAAATTTGTCAATTATTAAGATTTCCCAATAAAAACAGGATATAATAGTATTACAATGAAAAAACAAAAAACAAAAAAAAGTATAATAATTTTCAGTATTGCAGCAATTATAACGCTGCTTATCAGCGGCTGTTCAAACAGTTCTATGGAAAATTTGAATTATTATGATGGAATAATAATAATAACAGGAAATGAACCTTTCACAAATCCGTCAATTCAAACTGATTCCGGCGAAGTTTACGTAATTAATTGTGAAAAAGAGGAGAGAGAATTCTTTTTTGATAATCAGGGAAAAAATATCAGGATTTTTTACTCGGAAATAGTTGAAAGACCGGAAGGAAAAACATTAACTTTAATTAAATATAACTTAATAGAAAAGGATAAATTATAAGATGAAAAAGTTACTTTTAATATTTACTGTGTATTTTGTTTGCTCTTTTAATTTTGTATATCCAAACGGCACCGAAAAAAGCGCGGCAAAGAATGAAACAATACAAAACGAACCTCAGCCTATTGATATTGCTCCCTTTTTAATAAAAGGTGAAAATGAATTGGCGGAAATGCTGAAAAAAAATCCTGCTATATTTAACAGACAAAAACTTAAAAAACAAACTGCCTGGAATTTTTCTGTAGGAAGCACAAAATCTTGGTGGGCAAGTAATTTTGAAACACAAGACTTCTATACTGTTAATTCAACTTGCCGCGCAGTAGGCACGCATTGTTATATTTTTGTAGCCGATGACCAATGGAACAGCAAAGTTACACAGACTCAGGTTGATGCCGTTAAAAATGCTTTCGATAATTCAACTCCGGCAAATAACTCAAAAGGAATATACCAAACAGTAACAGAAGTTTTTGGCAGCGCCCCCGATGAAGACGGCGACAGCAAAATAATTATTCTTATGATGGATATTCTGGATGGATATCAAGAAGGTACAAATGCGGGCTTTGTTGCAGGTTATTTTTATTCAATTAATGAATATCCGCAAACAGAATTATTTGGTACAAAATATAAAAGCAATGAAGCCGAAATATTTTATATGGATTGTTATCCGGCCAATTTGAGCACTAATACCGGGCTTCAAAATTCATTAAATACTACAGCTCACGAATTTCAGCATATGATACACTGGAATTATCACAGGAGCACGCCGCAGCAAACGTTTTTTAATGAAGCCTGTTCCGAAACAGCCCCGTATATTTGCGGTTATGGTATAAGGTCGCATTCGCTTTTTACATCAAACACAAACATTGCGCTTACAAACTGGAGCAGCGATTCGGAAGATGTTTTAAAAGATTATGCAAGAGCTTCAAGATTCTTCCTGTATATGTATGAGCAGTTCGGCTCGGAGTTTTTATCGAAATTTGTACAAGACGCCAATATCGGAATCACTGCTTTTAATTCGGCGCTGACTGGATTGTCAACTCCTACATCAAGGAGATTTGAAGACATTTTAGTTGACTGGAGCATTGCAAATGCTGTTAATAATAAATCGGTAAACTCAAAATGGGGATATACTGCTGCTGATTTATCAATAGTTGAAAACGAAACCGTCTGGGAATTAAACAACACAAATGTAAACGTGAGCATGATGAATTATGCATCGAGGTGTTTAACTTTCAAAACAGGTTCTAATTTAAGTTTTTCTATTAACAATGATGCATCGGGAATTGCTTTCAAGGAAGCAAAGTTTGGAAGTTCAACCAGCGTAACTGACATAGTACCAGGAACTTTATATTCCGAACCGGCTTTTGGTACCGATTACAGCACGGTGAAAATTATTGCAGTAAACAATAATCCGTGGGGATCAAGTTTTACATATAATTCAACCGGCAACACTACGCTTGTTAATGAAATTGACTACGATGCAGCCTACACAGGCGATTACTATCTGCAATTAAAAGCGGGAGACAGACAGGGTGTTGAGTTTGATGCAATAAGCGGTGCAAAATTAAACTCTATTAAAGTTATGCTGCGGAAAACTACTCCGATGACATGTAATATTTATTCAATGGGTACAATTGCATCCCCGGCAGGAACAGCATTAACAAACTCTTTTACATTAACAGCATCAGCAAACGGCGAATGGGTTGAAAAGGACTTTTCATCCGAAAACATTTATTTAGATAACGGAGCCTTTGTATGCGTTGATATTCCTGATGATGTTACTGCTGCCGTTGGTAACTGCGTATTGGTAACTCTAAAACCAGGTCAGGGTTACGAAAAGAGCCTTTTTTATGATGCCGGCAACTCAAGCTGGAAATACTATGTTGATGCTTCCAACACATTTATTAACAGAATAAGGTTAACATTTAAAGCAAATGTTAACGGAGTTGAA
>CAYTFZ010000171.1:0-3973 GCA_964437215.1 uncultured Melioribacteraceae bacterium
ATTGCTCATTGTATTTTTTATCATTTCCCTATCAAGCTTATTTTCTGATTGATTTTTATCATTTAATAAAATATGTTGAAAAGTGAAAAATTTTACATAGGTGACTTATGGATGCAGTTTTGCTTGCAAGACTACAGTTTGCTCTTACAATAGGTTTTCATTTTATTTTTCCCCCTATATCAATCGGTTTAGCCTGGCTGCTTGTAATATTTGAAGGATTGGGCTGGAAAAAGAACAATATAATTTACCAGAATATGGGGAAATTTTTCGGGAAACTTCTGGCAATAACTTTTGCAATTGGCGTTGCAACCGGCATAGTTATGGAATTTCAGTTCGGAACAAACTGGGCTGAATATTCTAAATTTGTAGGCGATATTTTCGGAGCTCCGCTTGCCGCCGAAGGAATTTTTGCTTTCTTTTTGGAATCCGGCTTTTTAGGGCTTTATCTTTTCGGCAGGGACAGGGTTTCGAAAGGTGTTCACTGGTTTGCTATTTTTATGGTAGCCGTAGGTTCAACAATTTCCGCTTTCTGGATTTTGGTAGCAAACAGCTGGCAGCAAACACCGGCAGGGTTTATTTTAAGAAACGGACGCGCAGAGCTTACCGATTTTTGGGAAGCTGTTTTTAATCCATCCACTATGATAAGATTTTTGCACACATTTGACGCTGCTTTAATAACCGGAGCGTTTTTTGTTGCCGGAATTTCCGCATATCTTATTATTAAGGACAAACAAAAAGAAATGGCTAATCATACCCTTAAAATTGCTGTTATATTCGGATTGATTGCATCTTTGCTTGAACTTTTTCCGTTCGGGCACGAACACGCAATTCAAGTTGCAAATACGCAGCCTGCTAAATTTGCCGCTCAGGAAGGCATTTACGAAACCCAAAAAGAAGCCGGTCTTGTTGTTTTCGGGATCCCATTGGAAGATCCTCTTGATTTAAAATACGAGGTAAAACTGCCCGGGCTGCTAAGCTATATGCTTTACGGTGATGTTTCTGCCGAAGTTAAAGGGCTCAATGAATTTCCAAAGGACGAGCATCCGCCTCTGTTTATTACTTTTTTGTCCTTTCACACTATGGTTGCACTCGGTTCGTATTTCATTTTAATTATGGCAGTTTCTTCGTGGCTGCTTTATAAAAAGAAACTTCACAAAAATAAATTTATATTGAAATTACTTCTTTGGTCAACTCCCCTTCCTGTTATTGCCTGCCAGCTTGGCTGGGCTGCAACCGAAGTGGGACGCCAGCCCTGGATTGTTCAGGGAATGCTTAAAACCAAAGATGCTGTTTCGGTAACTGTGCCGGCAGAATATATCTTATTTTCTATTATTCTTTTTTCTGTTGTTTATTTAATTCTTGGCGGATTATATGTTTATTTGCTTTCTAAAAAAATAAATGCCGGACCCGAGCCGGTTCATACAACGGAGGCTGTATAATGGACTTAAATTTTATCTGGTTTATTTTGCTTATGTTCCTGGTAATCGGCTACGCTATTTTGGACGGATTTGATTTGGGCGTTGGCATTCTTCATTTTTTTACAAAAAGCGATGATGAAAGAAGAATTAATATTAATGCCATTGCCCCTGTTTGGGACGGTAACGAGGTGTGGCTTATTACTGCCGGCGGAGCGCTTTTTGCTGCTTTCCCTATAGTTTACGCAACTGTATTCAGCGGTTTTTATATTGCTTTTATGCTTCTTCTTACAGCGCTTATTTTCAGAGCGGTTTCTATGGAATTCCGGGGAAAAGTTGATTCGCCCCGCTGGAGAAAAGTATGGGATTTTGGATTCGCTATGGGAAGTTTATTAGCCGCATTGCTTTTCGGTGTTGCTGCAGGAAATATTTTACGGGGAATACCTATAAATTCCGAACTGATATTTGAGGGAGATTTTATCGGGTTATTAAATCCTTATTCCCTGCTTACCGGTTTAATTGCTGTTGTTTTATTCAGTTTGCACGGCGGAATATTCCTGATACAGAAAACCGAAGGCGGACATAAAGAAAATATTGCAGGCAAGCTTAACGGATTGTGGATAGCTTTTGTAATTCTTTTCTTCTTTCTGTTATTATATACAATATTCGAAGCGCGATACTTGTTTGATAATGTTTTAAGAAATCCATTATTTTATTTCTTTTCCGTACTTTTGCTGTTATCTGTAATTTATATACCTGCAGGAGTTAAATCGGGCAAGTATAAAGCTGCGTTTATTGCTTCTTCTCTTGTAATATTATCAATGATAAGCTCAATGTCGGTATCTTTATTTCCTTCTATAATTCCTTCAAGCATAAGTAAAGAATTTAATCTTACTATTTATAATGCTTCTTCATCGCAAACAACTTTAGAAACAATGCTTATAATTGCCTTAATAGGAATGCCGCTTGTAATACTGTACACAGTTTTTATTTACAAAGTTTTTAAGGGAAAAGTGATTATAACAAAGGACAGCTATTAAGTACATATACGAAATAAGAGAAGGGAAGAATGTTAGACCCAAATCCGCCATTTGAAAAGAAAATAACGGCGTATCCGTCTGGAGCCATTTAAAAGCCTGGATTGTTTTTCCAGTCTCCGGTTTCTGTTTACCCGTTACCGTTTTCCATTTACCTTTTTTGTTTTTTTACCCACCCCTTTTCCCCTCCCTAGAGGGGACAATTAAAAACCTTTATAACTAGGCTCTCTCAGTCTGAGTCGGACTGGCGCATGAGGGAACAATTTGAGAATTTTTTTAGAAGTCTTCTCCTTTTGGGAGAGGATGGAAGATTTACCAGGCATATGACTGGAAGGAGAGGTGAGGGATATTTTTAAATTCTTAATTCTTAATTTTGCCTGTCCCGAGTTTTTTTTCGGGAAAATTGTTTTAAGCGTTCTCCGTTTTCCTTTTAGTCATTATACATTATAAATTGCCTTCCCTGTGTCACTCCTTCGGAGTTCTTTTTTTATTATCTGTTTTTATGTTTCTACAAATATATCATCCCTGCGGGATTAAAAAAACAGTTCTTAGTACATAGTAATTAGACTTAAAACTTACGACTTGTAACTAAAAGCTGTTTCTTATTGTTCGTTGTTATTTTTTTAACAGCTTTTTCGCATTAACATATTTGATAATATCATCAAAGTATTTTGCCAGCTTAAATTTGCCATCCAATAACAGGTTTAACATTTCGGCATTTTTTACAGCATCTTCTTCATATTCGTGAACAAGTTCGTTTCTAATATCCCTAAGTTCTTTCCAAATATTGTAGTCTTCAATAATTTCCAACTGTTCAAGTCTGTTAAAAACATCTATTAAAGATTTATTATCAGTATCTTCGCCTAAAACCGATAACAAAGCTGTAAAAAGTTTTTTCCCTATTGCATCCTGTAATTTGCTGAAGCGGTATATAAATTGGTCGATATGTTCAACTTCGTCATCCGAAAGGCTATTTACTGTTTCCGGTTTAATTGGAAGCGATGGAGAAAGTTTAGAGTAAGCGCTATTCATTCTTTTAAGATGCTTTTCGCACTCCGCAATTACAGCAATAAGTATGTAATCATTCTTATTCAAAGCGCAATACCTTCATTACGCGCAACATTATAAATATATTTATCCGCAGAAGTATTATCATTTATTATAATATCTATTTTTTGTTCACCAAGTTTAGTATGTAAAATTTTCAACATTTCTAATTTTCTTTTAATCAGGTTCTTATCAGGATTGGTTTCGATATACAGATCAATATCCCCGCCTTTTTTATTATCATCTGTTCTGCTTCCGAATAAATAAACTTTAGCTTCGCCGCCAAAAATATTTGCCGTTGTTGATTTTATTATATCGATATCGCACTTTTTAATTCTCATATGTTCAATTCGTTTTAAGCAAATATACAGCAAATAAATTTAACTGTAAATATACGAAAGATTAATCAGGGTATTAAGCGGACAAGTAGTGTTATTGACAGTATAATATATCAATTTTTAATTTTGCCTGTCC
>CAYTFZ010000172.1:0-2251 GCA_964437215.1 uncultured Melioribacteraceae bacterium
ACAAGCGGTTTGCCGTTTACTTCCCTTTGAAGAATCGGGAAATCCGCGCGGATTTTTTCTACTTCAAATACTTTTTTAGCTTCTTTTTCAGAAACTTCCAATATCAGATTATTCATTTACAACTTCCACCCTGCGGAGATGTTCAAAAATTTTATGATTAAGTATTTCTTTAAGTTCTTCAATTTTAATCTTTTCAACAACATCGGTAGCAAACGCACGTATTAACATCGATTTTGCAACATCGGCTGGAATTCCCCGCGAAAGGATATAAAAATATGCGGTTTCGTCAAGTCTGCCGATTGCCGCTCCGTGAGTGCATTTTACATCATCGGCATAAATTTCGAGCTGCGGTTTGGTGTCAATTTTCGCGTTTTTATTTAGTAAAACAGCTTTATTGCTCTGGAACGCATTAGTCTTTTGCGCATCCTTTTGCACTAATATTTTCCCGTTAAATACTCCTCGGGAATTATCATCAAGTATTCCTTTGAAAAGTTCGTTGCTTTCGCAGTGAGGAACCGAATGATCTATAAAAGTATGGTGATCTATAAGCTGTTCATTTTTACCGAGATACAAACCCCAAAGATGCGAGGCGGAATTTTCGCCGGCAAGTTTAGTGTTAATATCGTTGCGGATTATCTTTCCGCCTAAGGTGAATGAAAAATGCGAAAAATTACTTGAAGCTGATTGATGCGCCTGCAATTTTTCAATGTGAAACGAGTCGTCATTTTCTTCCTGAAGATTATAAAGATTAATTTCCGAAGCTTCGTCAGCAAAAACTTCAGTTACAGCGCTATTTAAATAGACTTTACTTCCGAAACCTCTGTAATTAAATATTATTTCAGCACGGCTGTTTTTTCCTGCAACAATCAGATTGCGGGGTGCGGCAAGAAGATTTTCGGTGTCGCTTCCTGTTAAGAATAAAACCTGAACCGGCTTTTCCAATTGGACATTTTTGTCAATCAAAAGCGCAAATCCGTCTTCCGCAAAAGCTGCATTTAGCGCGCTGAATGAATTATCGTTTTCCGAAATTGATGCAATATGCTGTTTAATCAATTCCGGATTTTTCTTCATAATTCCGGATAAAGACCCTGCGGTTACACCTTCCGGAAAGTTTGTTTTTGATGAATGAAGTCTGCCGTTTACAAACACAAATCTGCAGCATTCAACTTCGCTTATAAAACCTTTTTCGATAAACAAATCATCTATTTCTGTTCCGGATAAAACTGAAGCAGGTTTGAAATTGTATTTCAAAACAGGCGAAATGTTCGTGTATTTCCAATCTTCATTTTTCTGGTTCGGAAAATCAATTTCTCCAAACCGGGAAATTGCATTTTTTCTTATCTGATGAAAAAAGGTATCCGCTCCGCCGTTTAATTTATTTTCGAAAGAAGTAAACTGATCGGAATACCATTTTTTTAATTCTTTATTTTCAAGTATTTTGTTCATTATTTTTTCCTTCACACTCCAACCGCTTCATCTTCTTTAATCAGCCAGTCGTAACCTTTTTCTTCAAGTTCAAGCGCAAGTTCTTTTCCGCCCGATTTTATTATTCTGCCTTTGTACAAAACGTGCACAAAATCCGGGACGATGTAATTCAAAAGCCGCTGATAATGAGTTACGAGAATTACGGCGTTATCCTTATTTTTAAAATTATTAACGCCTTCCGAAACTATTTTCAGCGCGTCTATGTCAAGTCCGGAATCGGTTTCATCAAGCAAAGCAAGTTTAGGATTTAACACTGCAAGCTGCAAAACTTCATTCCGTTTTTTCTCGCCGCCCGAAAAACCCGCGTTTACAGAACGGCTGAGCATTTTTTCGTCCATCCCGAGTTTATCCATTTCTTTCCGCACAAGCTGCAGAAACTCTTTAGCGCTTATTTCTTCTTCGCCTCTGTACTTTCTAATTTCATTCAAAGCGGTTTTTAAGAAAGTTGCGTTGCTTATTCCGGGTATTTCGACCGGATATTGGAAAGCGAGAAAAACGCCTTCGCGTGCGCGGTCTTCAGGAGCCATTTCAAGCAGTTCCTTTCCTTCAAAAATTATTTCGCCGCCGGTTACTTCATAAGCTTCGTGACCTGCAAGAACATTAGCAAGCGTACTTTTGCCCGAGCCGTTCGGACCCATAATAGCGTGAACCTCGCCCTTTTTAACTTCCAGATCAATGCCTCTTAAAATTTCGTTACCGTCAACATTCGCGTGCAAATTTTTTATTTTAATCATTTTATCTTTCCAATTATACATTATAAATTATA
>CAYTFZ010000172.1:2351-3902 GCA_964437215.1 uncultured Melioribacteraceae bacterium
ATTATACATTATCCTACGCTTCCTTCCAGACTTACAGCCAAAAGTTTCTGGGCTTCAACTGCAAACTCCATCGGAAGTTTATTGAACACTTCTTTGCAGAAACCGTTCACAATCATATTCACAGCATCTTCGGTGCTTATTCCGCGCTGGTTAAGATAAAAAATCTGATCTTCACCCACTTTTGAAGTTGTTGCTTCGTGTTCTACGATTGCCGTATCGTTATCAATTTCAATATACGGAAAAGTATGTGCGCCGCATTTATCGCCCATAAGCATGGAATCGCACTGCGAAAAATTGCGCGCGCCATCGGCGTTTTTGTTAACCTTTACAAGTCCGCGGTACGAATTATCGCTTTTTCCTGCTGAAATACCTTTAGAAATTATTGTGCTGCTCGTGTTTTTTCCGAGGTGAATCATTTTTGTGCCTGTATCCGCCTGCTGAAAATTATTGGTTACCGCAACGGAATAAAATTCTCCCACGGAATTATCACCCTGAAGAATACAGCTCGGGTATTTCCAGGTTATTGCGGAACCGGTTTCAACCTGCGTCCAGCTTACTTTTGAATTTCTTCCCCGGCAGGCTGCGCGTTTGGTAACAAAGTTGTAAATTCCGCCTTTCCCGTCTTTATCCCCCGGAAACCAGTTTTGCACGGTTGAATATTTTATTTCGGCATTATCCAAAATTACAAGTTCAACCACCGCAGCGTGAAGCTGGTTTTCGTCCCGCATCGGCGCGGTGCAGCCTTCCAGATAGCTTACATAGCTGCCTTCATCGGCAATTAAAAGCGTGCGTTCAAACTGTCCCGTGTTTTGGGCATTTATCCTGAAATAAGTTGAAAGTTCCATCGGGCAGCGCACTCCTTTTGGAATATATGCAAAAGAGCCGTCTGTAAATACAGCGGAGTTAAGCGCCGCAAAGTAGTTGTCCGTTGAAGGAACTACAGAGCCGAGATATTTTTTTACTAAATCGGGATATTTTTCAACCGCTTCGGAAATAGGACAAAAAATAATTCCCTTTTCGGCAAGCGTTTCTTTAAATGTTGTTGAAACCGAAACCGAATCAAAAACCGTATCCACGGCAACTCCGGCAAGGTGTTTTTGTTCTTCCAGCGGAATTCCGAGTTTTTCGAAAGTTTTAATCAATTCGGGGTCGGCTTCTTGCAGACTGTTAAGCTTGGGCATTTTTTTAGGAGCCGAGTAATATTTAATATCCTGATAATTAATCGGCGGATATTTCGATTTCGCCCAGTGGGGTTCTTCCAGAGTAAGCCAATATTTGTAAGCTTTCAACCGCCATTCAAGCATCCATTCCGGCTCGCTCTTTTTTGCCGAAATGAAACGGATTATGTCTTCGTTCAAACCTTTAGGCGCTTCGTCTGCTTCAACTTCGCTTGTAAATCCCCATTTATATTCCGATTGAGTAAGGTCTTCAACAACCTTCATATCATCGCTCATTATTTCCTCAATTCTCTTTTTTATTTTATTGATTGCAACATAATCAATCTTGAAAATAATTTCAAGATTAAATTCAGACTTATACACTTATTATTTT
>CAYTFZ010000173.1:0-3838 GCA_964437215.1 uncultured Melioribacteraceae bacterium
TAAATAATCATTGTGTTATTACAGTGTAAATATATTTTTTTTGCTGGAAATTAAATAAAATCTTCATTTTTTAGTGCAAATATGAAGCAAAATATCCGGTTTTAAAATTCTTAATAGTAATTTTCCGTAAATTTAGGTTTATACAAAATAAATTTAGGAGAAAAAATGCCGCAATTAAAATGGAACAAACCGCCCGAAATGCAAATTAATGTAAAGAGCAATTATAAAGTCGTGATGGAAACCTCGAAAGGAGTGATTGAGCTAGAGTTATATCCTCAATTTGCGCCAAAAACAGTGAATAATTTTGTGTTTCTTTCTCAGCAGGGTTATTACGATGGAGTATCATTTCACCGCGTAATCAGCAATTTTGTAATTCAGGGAGGCGACCCGACCGGTACAGGCGCTGGCGGACCCGGCTATAATTTTGAAGACGAATTTAAAGGAAACACTTTAATCCACGAACGCGGAGCAATTTCAATGGCAAACGCCGGACCCGGAACCAACGGAAGCCAGTTTTTTATTGCTCATTCGCCGCAGCCTCATTTAAATGGCAAGCATACGGTTTTCGGTAAAGTAACAAAAGGAATTGAAGTTGTCGACGCTATCCGCCAAGGTGATAAAATGATTACGGTAGCTGCTTCGGAAATGACGAAATAATAGTTGTTTTAAAATTTAAGAATTTTGTTATGTTTTCTTTGAACCCATTTTTTTGATTCATCATCTTATTCATTATTAAATAAAGTATTAATTAACAATAAGAACAGGAGTTAAATATGGAACAGCAGACAGTATCTTTACCGCGAATTGGAGAAAAAGCTCCGGAATTTAAAGCAGTTACAACTCAAGGTGAAATCAATTTCCCGGCAGATTACAAAGGAAGCTGGGTGATACTTTTCAGCCACCCGGCAGATTTTACACCGGTTTGTACTTCGGAATTTATGACTTTTGCATCAATGGAAGAACAGTTTAATCAGGCAAATTGCAAACTTGTAGGTCTTTCGGTTGACGGACTTTACAGTCACATTGCATGGTTAAGAACTATTAAGGACAAGATTGAATACAAAGGAATGAAAGATGTTGAAGTAACATTTCCTTTAATTGAAGATATTACAATGGAAGTAGCAAAAAAATACGGAATGATTCAGCCTGGTGAGAGCAGCACAAAAGCTGTCCGCGCTGTTTTTGTAATTGATCCGGAAGGAACAATACGAACTGTAATATATTATCCGCTAAGCCTTGGCAGAAACTTTGATGAGCTTTATCGTATTGTTATTGCACTTCAAGCAGCCGATCATTTCAAGGTTGCTACCCCGGCCGACTGGCGTCCCGGAGATGATGTTATTATTTCACCTGCCGGTTCCTGCGGAGTTGCAAAAGACAGAATGGACGGAAAAGAAGAAGGTCTGGAATGCAAAGACTGGTTCTTCTGCACCAAAAAACTGCCTAAAGAAAAAGTTCTAGACGCGATTCTTAAAAAATAATTACCCCTTTTTTACTGCCGGATAATCATCCGGCAGTTTCATTTTAAAAATGCTTATATATTTTTTCTTGCATAATTAATTTATGTTAAATATATTAACACTGTTAAATTAATAAATAGGTGTTAATATGACGAAAAATGAAATCCACGAACAGCGGATGAAAGAGTACTTTATTCAGGCAACAAAAGAACTTCTTAAAGGTGAAGGATTAAAAGTTGTAAGCGTGCGGAATGTTGCAGAGCAAGCCGGTTATTCCTATGCTACAATGTACAATTATTTTAAAGATATTAAAGAGCTTGTTTTTATCTGCGTTAAAGATTTTATGGAAGAATGCAGGCAAATTGTTGAAGCTGAATGCGCCGAAGTTCCTTCCGGGAAAGAGAAAATACGTGCAGTCTTTAAATCTTATATTAAGTATTTTATTCAGTATCCCGGGATTTTTGAGTTGTTCTTCCTCGAAAAGATGTACGACCTTGGCGCGAAACAGCCTACAAGCAAAATGATATATTACTTTCCGGATGAATTGTGCGAAAAGGAATGGGATTATTGTGTGAACCAGAATATTTACACAAAAGAGGAAACCGAGCAATTGAAGCAGGATTTAAAATTTACGGTAACCGGTATGCTGCTTTTTTATTTGAACAGAAGAATTCCGGAAGATTACAATAGTTTTACAAAAATGGTTGACGGGAAATTAAAGCAGGCGCTTAATATTAATGATTAACCGCATAAATTTTATAGTCTGCGCAGAATGGTAAGTGTAAAGAAAATAAGTTCTGAAACGACGGAGAACATTATGATTGATAAAAACGAATTGAAGAAAAAATACAAAGAAACAGCTTTGCCGATGGGAATTTATTGCGTTAAAAATCTTGCAAACGGAAAAGTGTTTATCGGTAAAAGCCAAAATTTAAATGGCAAATTGAACAGTCTGAAATTCCAGCTTGAACACGGCTCTTCGGTTGTAAAAGAACTTCAGTCGGATTTTAATAAGTTTGGTGCAGCAAGTTTCGAATTCAAAATTCTTGATTTGCTTGAACCGAAAGACGGCGCAAATAACAATTACGATGAAGAATTGAAAGTTTTGGAGCAAATGTGGCTTGATAACCTTGAGCCGTTTAATGAAAAAGGCTATAACACAAAGAGAATTAAGCATTTGTAAGTATTGGTATATTGCGACCTTAGAGGTAGCAAAGCAGTTACCTCTAAGGTCAAAGGCAGAAGTTTAACAGAAGCTGCAAAAACATTAAAGTGAAAAAAAACTTGTTGATTTTACGGCGGCGATTGAGTATTTTTTACCCGAATTAAATTTTAGTGGCGGTATAAACTGGAATTAGCGGCAAAAATACGAAGTGAAAGAAACCCGAAGTTACTTGATTTGGTAAGAATGGATTTACGGACACGCCATTACAGCCGGAAAACCGAAGAAAGTTACACGAGTTGGATTAAACAGTTTATTATCTTTAATAACAAAATACACCCCGAAAAACTTGGCGCGGATGAAATAAAAACATACTTAAATTACTTAGCAAATGAACGCCGGGTAGCTTCATCAACTCAAAACCAGGCGCTGCAGGGCATTTTATATCTTTACAAAAATATACTTAAAAAAGAAATAGGCTGGATTGACGATATAAAAAGAGTGGCAAGGGTTAAACACTTGCCGGTTGTTTACACAAAGGAAGAAGCCAAAATAGTTATCAACCAATTGGATGGTGTGAATGAATTATTTATTAAGCTGATTTATGGTTCGGGAATGCGATTAAGCGAAGGATTAAACTTACGTGTAAAAGATATTGATTTTGCTAATAAACAGATAACCGTTAGAGACGGCAAAGGAGAAAAAGACAGGATTACAATTTTACCTGAAGTTTTAATTCCAAGCATTGAAGAGCATCTTAGAAAAGTAAAAAATCTGCATAATATTGATTTGAATAATGGTTTAGGTGAAACTATTCTGCCTTATGCTTTGGAGCGGAAATATAAAAATGCAGCAAAGGAATTTTATTGGCAGTATGTATTTCCGGCAAAAAGTTTTGTGTATGATAAGGAGAGGAAACTTAAATTCCGTTTTCATATTCACGAAACTGTAATACAGAAAGCGGTAAAGATGGCTGTTAAAAATGCAGGAATAAATAAACCAGGAAGTGTACATACATTCCGCCATAGTTTTGCAACACACTTGCTGGAAAGCGGAGTTGATATTAGAACAATACAGGAATTGTTAGGTCATAGATCTGTTAAAACAACAATGATTTATACCCATATTATGAATAAATTCAGCGGAGTAAAAAGCCCGCTGGATAACATCCTATTTTAAATGGAGTGTTATACGGAATTTTATGAATAAAAAGTTA
>CAYTFZ010000174.1:0-3831 GCA_964437215.1 uncultured Melioribacteraceae bacterium
CGGCAGGCAGGTAAGAGTAGGAGTAAGAGGTAAGAAAAGGCAAAAACCTGAAATATGCGTAGTGTTCAATGTTTATTGTCCCCCTCTTGAGAGAGCCTGTCCCGATGGTTTATATCGGGAGGATTAAGGGGTGTGTTAAAACCAAATTATACTGAGAATTTAGATTAAAACCCTATTTCCCTAAAATCCTAAAACCCTGAAAACCTGATTCCCTAAATTTCTGTTTTTCCTTAAAATTTATAACTGAAAACTTAAAACCGTTTTCCCATTTGCCTGAATTCCTGTTTTTGTTTATCTTTACAAGTGTAAAAAGCAGCGTGTTGATAAAAAGAGGTTGGTAAATAATGAAAATACTAGTCTTTTGCTTAAGCTTAATAGCTTTAAACATTAACAATGCATTTCCAAGTATTATAAAGCAGGAACTTATTACATTTAAACAAATTGATACAACAAATAATAACTTTAATGATTCTTTGTTTAAATCTTACATTAAATTGCTTGAAAAAAGCATAGAATATACAGACTTTGGTAAGTATTACAAAGGGTCAGATCTACAGGAAGCTATCAAATATGTGAGTTTGGTTACAGGGATAGAGTCAGAAACTCCCCGGTCAGGTACGCTGGGCGGAAGATATTATATTTCTGAGCGAGATTTGACAAGATGGAAAACGTGGTATAATAATAATGTTAAACAATATTATAAATTATCAAAAGAATGAAATAAATGACATTTCTATTCTTACAGATGCTAATCCATACAGAATAAACTAAAAATTACCTGCCACTAACTCAAAAGCGGCGGGTTTGTTTTTAATTCAAATTTATAAATAGAAAATAAAATATTGACAGATCGACTCATAAAATCTAAAATATTTTAAGCCGGGATTATCCAAAACAGCCGATGATTAAAGCTCTAAAAAGATAATACTTGCCCAAATGACCATTTTAGTTTAAAATATGTTGTTTAATTATTTTGACTTAGTTCCTTAAATTTTATTTGTTTTTAGTGTAACCTATTTCGTCCGATTGCGTCAAAGGCAGTTGTTTCTGTACAAAAATAAAAAGAACGCGGTGAAATTATGGTAAAAAATTCCGGATACCCAATACTGAACGATGCACCCGGCAAATTGATGAATAGCATCCAATTAACTTTGGAAACATATTCTAATGTTCACAGAGGCAGCGGGCACAATTCTATTGTAACAACCCATTTATACGATAGAGCAAGAAACATAGTTAGGGATTATCTGGGATTAAGCAAGGAAAACTGCGAAATCTTTTTTTTTACTTCCCGCAGGGCGGCAGTATTTATAAGCAAACTTAAAACAAAAGATTATAAAATTATTACAAGCCGGCAATTCGGACTTCCGCTGGGAGTAACGGCAATTTCTGTAAACCGTAAATTTCTACCAGAAAATATTCCGTTTATTTCGGGCGGCGGCACAACAAAATTATATTCAAAAGAATGGGTAATCCGGGCAGATTCTCCGGATAAGTTTGAAGCTGGAACCCCTGCAATTATTAACGTTATTGCATTTGTAAAAGCTCTTTTAATGATAAAAAAATACGGGACCGGCATTTTTAAGAATGTTGCGATTGAAGAATTCTCTCCCGATGAAATTTTGAACAGAGAAGAGTTTATAGAATTTCCGGGACGACAGTTACTGCAAAAGTTACAGCAAACATTAATCGGCAGAAATACGCTTGTCCCGACAAACAAAGGATTAAGACCTTTTATTAATCTTGATAACAGCGCAAGCACCCCGACGTTTGCGTCCATTTTAAATGTTTATAAAAAAGCTTTTTTGCAGCCCGAAAATATATGCAGGCGGATTATTAACGAAGTAAAATCAATTTGCGCCGATTTTTTAACTGCACCTCAATCGGAATACGATATTATTTTTACATCAAATACAACCGAATCTATAAATCTTGCTGCTGAAAGTTTCGGATTAAATGCAGGAGCGGAAAACGAGCCGGTTATACTTTCTACAATTTTAGAGCATTCATCTAACGATTTGCCCTGGCGGGATGTAAAAGGAAGTTCTGTAATTCGACTTTCGGTTGATAAAGAAGGCTTTTGGGATTTAAATGAACTTGAAAGCATCCTTGCATCATATAATACAAAAAATGAATTTGGCAGAAAAAGGATAAAACTTGTGGCTGTAAGCGGAGCTTCGAATGTTCTTGGCTCCTGCAATAATTTAACCGAAACAAGTAAAGTAGTCCATAAATACGGAGCTTTTTTGTTTGTTGATGCCGCTCAGTTAGCTGCCCACCGCGAAATTAATATGAAAAAATGCGATATTGATTTTCTCGCGCTTTCGGGACATAAAATCTATGCTCCATTTGGCTGCGGAGTGCTTGCAGTAAAAAAAGGTTATCTCAATTTTAACGATAAAGAAATGGAAATAATCACAGCTTCGGGGGAAGAAAATGCGGCTGGAATTGCAGCGCTCGGTAAAGCTCTTTTACTTTTAAAGCAGATTGGATTTGATGTTATTAAGGAAGAAGAACAAGTTTTAACCCGAAAAGCTTTACAAGGCTTAATCCAAATACCGGGAATAAAAATATTTGGCATTCAAAATCCCGATTCCGAAAAAATAATTGATAAAACTGGAGTGATAGGGTTTGAAATACAAAATATGATGCCTGGTGGAATAGCCAAAAAATTATCGTATAATAACGGAGTTGGTGTAAGATACGGCTGCCACTGCGCCCACTTGATTGTAAAGCATCAACTAAACTTTACTCCTTTCCTTGAAAATTTCCAGAAATTTCTGCTAAAAGTTGTACCGATTTTAAAATTACAAGGATTTGTAAGAGTAAGTTTCGGTATCGAAAACACAGCAGAGGATGTTGAAACATTTTTAATTGAATTGAACAAAATCGCCAAAAAGGGAAAACCAGACTCTGCCGATTTGAAAAAAGCCGAAGTAAAAAAACAGATAGATCAATTTACAGAAAATATTTCTGCCAGAATTTACGCAACGGAATAAGAACAAGAGTAAGAGTAGGAGTAAGAGGTAAGAAACGACAAAAACCTTAAAACCCATTTGCCTAAAAACCTGAAACCCTGAAAAGGGATTTACCAGGCAGGGTAAGCATATTTAGATAATCCCCAAATATGTATTAAATTAGGGAATCAAATCCCTAAATTTACTGGAATTCTGTCCCGTCAGGTTTTATGGAGACTACCCAAGAACTTTTTGAGTGGGATAAACTAAAAATTACCCATCCGCAATTAACCAATTAAAGTTAATAATTCACTTATCTCTTTATCCGTTAGGGTGTTCTTTTCACTTTTATCATAAATGGAAAGCAGGTAAACAGCAGATTCTGAAATGACAATATGTGTAATTATTCTTGCTCCGCCGGATTTACCTTTCCCTTTTGAATTTATAGCAATACGGATTTTGTAACAGTTATTTCCCAGGGGAGTGCCTTGCCCAGGTTTTTTCTCTAAGCTCGTTATCAAATTGGCAAATTCATTTTTAAGCGACGGGTATTTTTTTACTAATTTTTTTAGTTGTCTATCGAATGGCGGTATGGAAAAAACATCAAAGTTCATTCAACAATTCTTTTGCCGGTTTTGCTTTTATTTTTTTCTGTTTTACTAAATTAAGATTTTCAACAGCTTCTTTAATATCTTCAATTAATAAAGCCTTTTCTTCCGAAATTGTTTTGGCTTTAACATAAGGCAGACTTTTAAGAACTTCCATCAAATGAACTGCCTTGTTGTCTTTTATCTCCAGTAAAACTCTCATTTTTCAATTCCTGCTAAATACTAATATAATATTTAAACAAACTAAGCAAAAAATAACTATTACA
>CAYTFZ010000175.1:0-3754 GCA_964437215.1 uncultured Melioribacteraceae bacterium
CTCCAAACCTGTTCTTCATCAGCGGGCTGTGCATAATCGGTTAAATGGGTTGTTGCCAAAGCTCCTGTTGCCCAGCCGAACTGCATCCATTTTTCAGGTTGCCATCCTTTCAGAATTCCGTAAAGCATTCCGCCTACAAATCCATCGCCGCCGCCAATTCGGTCGAGCACTGTAATTTCGCGCGGTTCTGCAACATACCAGTTCTCGCCTTCAAGCATAATCGCTCCCCACAAATGGCTGTTTGTGCTAATAACTTGCCTAAGCGTGGTTCCAAAAACGGAGGCATTAGGGTAACTTTTTTTAACCCGTTTAATCATTTCCTTAAAACTTTCAATTTTCGCTGCAATATCTTTCCCGCCTGCTTCGGGTCCTTCAATTCCAAGACAAAGCTGAAAATCCTCTTCGTTCCCGACAAGAATATCGGATAAACTTGCAATTTCCGAAAAAATTTCGTGAAGTTCCTTTTCACGTCCTTTCCAAAAAGTTGCACGGTAATTCAAATCGAAAGAAATTCTTGTACCGTATTTTTTTGCGGCTCTGGCAAGTTCCAAACAAAACTGACTTGTTTCCGGCGATAAAGCACCTATTAATCCTGAAAGATGAACTATCTGAACTCCTTCTTTCCCGAAAAGTCTATCAAGATCAAAATCCTTGACATTTAATGTTCTCCCCACTTCTCCCGCACGGTCGTTCCAAACACGCGGTCCTCGCGAACCGTATCCGCTGTCGGCAATATTTATCTGATGCCTGTAACCCCAAGGATCGCCCTGTTCAACTTCCGGACCTTCGTAACTCATATGCCGCGATGCAAGATTATCTTTTATCATTCGTGCAATCGGGCTGCCTTTTACAAAAGCAGTTAAAACTTTAACGGGCAAACCAAGATACGAAGAAATGCTTGCCACATTCGATTCGGCGCTTGTAACCTGCATTGTAAAAGTATCGCTGCAATGAACAGGCTGTCCGTTTGCAGGTGTAAGTCTGATTCCCATACTTGTTGGTATCACAAGCGAATAGGCAAATTCTTTTTTTAATTCTATGCTCATTAAAATCCTCGGAAAATTAATCTAAGTTATCGTTTACTTAAATGCAAATATAGGATTTTTTAATGAATATATTGACATTTTAAATGCTCTGTTTATTCAAAATTAATCTTGAATCCTATCGACGGAATTATAGGCCACAATTCAACTTCTTCTATTTCCGGCAGACCGTAATTATCATATTCGTATTCGTATCCGTAAACATTTTTGAAGTTTGCAACATTGCTTATATCGAGATAAGCGGATGACGGCATTCCGAACAAATTGAAGCTTTTTGCAATTTTGAAGTCAATTCTTTTGTATGCAGGAAGACGTCCGGAATTTGTTTCTTTATCTTGCCACCTGTATTTATTTTCTTCGCTGTTATAAATGCTTTCGCGCGGAGTAAATGCAAAGCCGCTTCCGTAAGTAAATCTTAAATTTAAGTTCCATTGTTTCCCTAAATCGAAATCATTTACGAAAGAAATTGTATGCCGCTGATCTGAATACCGCGGGAAATATCCGATGTTATCGTAAAGATTATCTTCTTTGGCAAATAAAAGTCCGTAACTTATCCAGCCCGAATACCAGTTGTATTTAAGCGAAGCGTACAAATCCATTCCGGCAGCATAAGCTTTCGAATCATTTTTCCGCGAATAAGTCAATCTGCCGAAGGCATCTCGTTTTGATGAAATAAGATCGGAATATTTTTTATAAAAGAAATCGGCTTTTAATTTAATGTTTCTTAGCGGATTATTTTCGTCTTGAATCAAATGCTCAATGCCGAGATTGTAATGAACCGCCATTTGCGACTGGGTGTTAGTGTCGGAAGCAGCGGCGTATGCAAGCTGGTTATAAATGGGCGACTGATAATAATGTCCCCAGGCTGCACGGACTGTTGTTGATTTACCTGCTTTATACGATGCGCTTATTCTTGGACTGAAAGTAAGGTCTCTGTTAATTTCAAAATAATCGGTTCTTATTCCGGCATTTACAAGAAAATCATCGCTTATCTGAAAAATATTTTCTGCAAATCCCGCAAGTTTATAAGATCCCGTCCGGATGCTTTCTGCTTCCGGTCCGCCGTAGTTTATAGTATCAATTCTTATGGCAGGAAACGTTTGGATATTTTCATTTATTATCTGAAATTCTTTGTCTATTCTGTCCTGCAAATAATCAATATGAATAAAACTGAAACCTGTTTTAATATCATAATAAGGGGTTGCTTTTAAATCCAATACGGATTTCACTTCGGCGGTTTTGATGTTTAACCGGTTTTCGTAATACTGCGAGTAATCGGAATTATAAAAGAATTGGTCTCTGCCTGTGCCGGAAAGCCGGTACCATTCAAGATACGTATCAACTTCCTTATCCTTCTGCTCGTAATACGATAATGTGGTATTTAATAACGCATTGTGCGATAAAGCAACAGAGGCTTTCAAATCGAAAAGGCTGCTGTAATAACTGGATTCGTTATGATCGTAATCCCAAGATTTCTGAGTGAGATCGACAGTCTGGTTATACCAGTTACGGGTATAATTTACAGGATTCTTATATTCCCAATCGGGGTCGTATTTGAAATTATCGCCCGCGTGAATGAATTTGAATTGAAGTTTATCAACGGGTGAAAAACTGTAAGTAAGCACACCCTGCACGTCGTAGAAATCGGGTTTAATATATTCTTCAAAACTCATTATTTTCATAACATATTTGAGGTAGCTTTGCCGGAATCCTACAAGATAAGTAAGATTTTCAGTTATCGGTCCTTCTGCCAATCCGTCAATATTAAGCAGCGAAAAAGAAACCGAGCCTTTATGTCTTTCTTTATCGCCTTCACGGTATTCAATGTTCAAAACGGAGCTAAGCCTGTCACCGTATTCCGCGCTGAATCCTCCCGTTATTAAATTTACTTTTTTCATCAGATCGAGATTAAAAATGCCCACGCTTGCATTTTCGGCTTCTTTAAGGTGAAACGGTTCGTAAACCTGCGTGCTGTTTACAAGAACAAGATTCTCATCGTAATTTCCGCCACGCACGTTAAATTTTGCGCTTAATTCGTTATTTACAGAAAGACCCGGTAAGGATTGTATTGAACGGAAAACATCGGGTAAAACACTCGAAGTTTTTTCAACATCCTTGCTTTGCATAGAAATATTGCTTGATGCTTCGTTGTTATTGCTTCCGGCTGATGCATAAACTGCCACTTCCTGCAGAAGCACATCGGTTGACGTTAGATTAATTGCTTTATAAATGTCGGAATCGGAAATATCGATATTTATCTTTTCAGTTTTGTATCCGATATAAGTAACCAAAAAAGTATAACTGCCCGGCTTCAGTTTTATACTGAATTTTCCACCGGCATCCGCCGAAGTGCCTTCGTCGTTATTAATGGACGAAATATTTGCATACGGAAGTCCGCTGCCGCTTGAAGCATCTTTAATAATGCCTGTAAAATTGAAAGTTTGCGAAAATGAAACCGACGCAAAAAAAACTGATAACAGAATTCTGATTAGCATTAAATTTCCTGCATTGTTGGATTGAATATTAATTAACTTTGAAACATTCCGGGGCATATTGCTGTGGTTTATTTCCCAACAAATTTATCCGGTTATTTTAAAAACAGAAGAACAAGCTGTTGATATTTAAAAATGAGTAAGTTTCTTATATAAAGAGCCCAAAAATAATATACTGCCGTCAAAAATAAAAGAGAATATTAAATAGGTGAAAATTTT
>CAYTFZ010000176.1:0-3740 GCA_964437215.1 uncultured Melioribacteraceae bacterium
TGCTTTTTTTCACTCGTCCCCCGTCCCTTTCACTTTTTCTGCTTCAATCCCTTGGTTTCTAAAAGTTTTACAATTTCAGCTTCGGGATAAAACCCTTCGTGACGGAAAAATTCTTTACCGTTTTCATCTAAAAATACTTGGGTTGGAATCAGTTTGATTTTATACTGCTCAGCATACTTTTTCTGATCTGCCTTCCACACGTCATAAAAAACTACTTTCACCTGGTTGCCAAATTTTTTTTCAACTGCTTTCATTACAGGCTGCATTTGCTTGCAGGGGATACAATTTACCGATCCGAGTTCAACAAATGTAACTTTAGTTTTTTTCACTTCTTCTTTTTTTGGGGATTTAGCAGTCTGCGCCGAAACCGAAATAACATAAAGCAACAGAATAAATAATATCGATTTTGATTTCATTTAATTTCCTTTTAACCAGTTAACAATCTGTTCATCTTTTGGAATAATTCCGAAACTTTTAACTTGTTCATTAATTACAAGTCCGGGCGTCATCATAATTCTATAATTCATAATTTCGTTAATATCTGTTACCTTTGTAAATTCAGCATCAATGTTATTTAAAGCTGCAATTTCTTTCACTTTATCTTCAAGCATCTGGCACTTTTTACATCCTGTGCCAAGGATTTTTACTGATAGCATTTCATCCTCCATTTATAAATTATTTTAAGTTCACTAAGTTTTATAAGAGTTTCATTTTTCAAAATATTTTTTTTGAAAAAACAATGCAACATTAACAAGCGCAATTAAAACCGGCACTTCTACAAGCGGACCAATCACTGCGGCAAAGGCTTCTCCCGAATTTATACCGAAAACAGCTATTGCAACTGCTATTGCCAGTTCAAAATTATTACTTGCCGCGGTAAAAGATAGAGTTGCGGTTTTACTGTAATCCGCCCCGATTTTCTTTCCCAAATAAAATGAAACGAGAAACATAATTACAAAGTATATAAGCAGCGGAATAGCAATCCGTACAACATCAAGCGGAATTTTTACAATGTATTCGCCTTTAAGGGAGAACATAACAAAAATTGTAAAAAGCAGCGCGATTAGTGTTATCGGCGATATTTTAGGAATAAACTTTTTTTCGTACCAATCTTTAGTTTTAATTTTCAGGAAAATAAAACGGGTAAGCATTCCCCCGAAGAATGGAATACCGAGATAAATTAAAACACTTTCTGCAATCTGCCCTATTGTAATATCAACAGCAAAAGTCTGCAAACCAAACCAAGATGGTAATACAGTTAAAAACACATAAGCATAAACCGAAAAGAAAAGTACCTGAAAAATTGAGTTGAAAGCTACAAGTCCGGCAGCATATTCGGTATCGCCTTTTGCAAGTTCATTCCAGACAATTACCATCGCAATGCAGCGTGCAAGTCCAATCATTATAAGTCCAGCCATATATTCAGGATAATCCTGCAGGAAAATTACTGCAAGCACAAACATTAAAACCGGACCAATTACCCAGTTTTGAGCGAGAGAGAGAATAAGCACTTTTACATTTTTAAATACATCCCCAAGTTCTTCGTACTTAACTTTTGCAAGCGGAGGATACATCATTAAAATTAAACCGATTGCAATTGGAATGTTTGTTGTGCTTTGCGGGGATGATTTCATCGATTCCCAGAAATTCACAATCCCGGGAAAAAAATAGCCGGATAAAACTCCTGCAAACATCGCAAGAAAAATCCAGAGAGTTAAGTACCTGTCTAAAAAGGAAAGTTTTTTAATTAATGTGCTCATTTAATAATCCTTTTAAAAAATGTAATTAAAAAGAAAACCGACAATTATAATACCTGTTCCAACTATGCTTATAAAAGTGATAATAAGGGGCAGTTTAAGAACTTTGCGCAAAATAATTGTTTCGGGCAGCGATAAACCGATTACACTCATCATAAATGCTAAAACGGTTCCAAGCGAAGCTCCTTTCCCGAGGAGAGCTTGTACAACAGGAATTATTCCGGCAGCATTCGAGTACATCGGAATTCCTAAAAGGACGGAAACAGGTACCGACCACCAGGAGCTTTTTCCCATTAATCCTGCCATAAAATTTTCAGGAACATACCCGTGAATTCCTGCTCCAACTCCAATTCCAAGCAGCAGATACACCCATATTTTCCCAACAATTTCTTTAACCGCCAAAACGCCTGAATCAATTCTGTCGTTTATTGAAATTTTTTCTTCTTCTAAACTGTCTTCAATTTTCTGTAATTTGTAAACCCAATCTTCAATAAATTTTTCCAGTTTCAGTTTCCCAATCACAAATCCCGAAAGAATTGCAATTGAAAGTCCGGTAATTACATAAATGGCAGCAATCTTCCAGCCGAAAAGTCCGAATAGAAGCACGACCGCAATTTCATTTATCATCGGGGCGGCAATTAAAAATGAAAAAGTTACTCCTAGCGGAACTCCAGCCTGCACGAATCCAATGAAAAGAGGAATAGCCGAACAGCTGCAGAAAGGAGTGACTATTCCCAAAAGCGAAGCGGAGATATTTCCGAAAAGAAGCGATTTTCCTGCAAGCAGATTACGGGTTTTTTCGGGTGAAAAATATGTGCGGACAATTCCGACAGCAAAAACAATTAACACAAGCAGAAGGAGAACTTTTGGAATTTCAAAAATAAAAAAGTGTATTGCGCTTGTTAAGTGTTCCCCGGCATCCATCCCGAAAATGGAATAGACTATAAAATCAGTCAGATTTTCAAGATTGAAATACAAAATAACCCATATAGCAATAATAATTATTCCCGATAGAAGTTTATTTTTCAGCAAATAGTCCATCACTGTAATTTCCCTATTTTATGCAGGCTTTATTCTATTAAATATTTCTGTTAATTTATTCCGGTACAAATCAGTTATTATATTTTCAGAATCTGATAAAGGTTTTACCGGAACAAGATTTATCACTTCATCATAATTCATTTTACTGTTAAACTGAGTTTCTATCGCTCCGCTAATCATTTCCAGAATAGCTTGTTCAGCATCTTCAGAAGTCAGTCCGAATTCAACAGATAATTTTTTCAGTTCGTTAAATTGAAACCAGAAATATGTAGGTCCCATTGCAGCAAGAATTGCATAGGCTTCAAGTTTTTCTTCGGAAACCTCTTTTGTTTTTCCGAAAGAATTAAAGTAAACCATAAGTTCTTTCTTGTCCTTATCGGTTATATTTAAATTATATACAACCGGATTAAAACCTTTTCCTATTATTGATGGAGCGTTTGGAATCATTCTTGCAACTCTGTCAAATCCATTCAGCAGACTTTTAATTTTATCAATTGTAAACTTTGGAGCAAGCGAAACAAGTATACTTTCTGCTCTTATTGTATCAGAAATTTCTTTTAAGGTTTCTGCCATTACCGGCGGATGAACAGAAATAAATACAATTTCACTTTTAGCTACTTCTTTATTAATACTTGTTGTAATTATTTGCGGGAACTCGGCTTTTAATTTATTCAACACATCCTGATTCGGGTCCGACACAATTATCCCGTCCGTAGAAATTTCGTTTTTAGCAAAAGCCATTAGAAAAATTCTTGTAATTCTTCCGCCGCCGATAAATCCGATAGTTTTCATTTTTTTCTCCTGTTTTTATGATATTTCGTTGCTTACCGAAATATTGTATAAAAAAAATCAAATTTTGCAGAGTTTGTTTCAGTTGAGTTCTATAATTTATATCCAACAACCGTAATACTGAAAATTCCTTTTAGCGATTTTTCAAATTCA
>CAYTFZ010000177.1:0-3731 GCA_964437215.1 uncultured Melioribacteraceae bacterium
TATGAAAAAACGAATCGCAATACCTACAAGCAATGGCTTTTTAGATGAACACTTTGGACATTGCCAGCAATTTACTTTGTTAGACATTGAAGACGGCAATATTACTTCGAAAAATGAAATTGACGCCCCGCCCCATCAACCAGGACTTTTGCCTCCGTGGCTGGCAGAAAAAGGCGTAACCGATGTTATTGCCGGCGGAATGGGACAAAGAGCAATTGAATTGTTCAATCAGAATAAAGTTAATGTTTTTGTAGGCGCCCCAAAACTTGAACCTGAAAAATTAGCGGAAGGTCTGTTAAACAATACCTTAACTTTCAACGCTAATTATTGCGATCATTAATATGCAGCACGAGTGTTACAGCTGCCATACAAGTACTGTAAAAAAGCTGATAGAAAAGTTTAAACCTTTAAGCAATTCTGCTAATGAGCTGTTAAATGAAACGCAAATTATGCTTGAAGAAAACGCAAATACGGATAATCCTTATCTGGCAGCCAAAATTCACAGGCTTGTCCGTAAAAAATTAAATAATTCCGATCCGTATTCCGAAGAAAAACTGTTTACCAATAATCTGATTTTAAGCGAATACGAAAATTGGAAAAAGTTTATCGAGGAAAGCAGCAATCCTCTTTTCTGCTCTGCAAAGCTTGCAATAGCCGGAAATGTTATAGATTACGGAGCAAAAAGCGTTAACGGGAATATTACAGATCTGATTAAAAATAATCTTGAAAAGCCTCTTGCTATTGACGACAGTAACGGATTATTTGAACAAATAAAAAAAGCAAAAACAATTTTGTATCTTGGAGATAATTCCGGAGAAATTGTATTTGACAGAATTTTTATTGAGACAATGAAACATCCGGATGTTTATTTTGCAGTACGTGGCGAACCTGTAATTAATGACGTAACATTACAAGATGCAATACAGACCGGAATATCGAGCATTTGCAAAATTATTTCTAATGGAAACGATGCTCCTTCTACACTTTTAGAGCATTGTTCCGAAGAATTTTTGGAAGTATTTAACAAAGCTGATCTGATAATTTCAAAAGGTATGGGCAATTTTGAAGGATTGTTATCAAACAGGCATAAGAATATTTATTTTCTGCTAATGGCAAAATGCAGACCGATAGCAAAATTATTAAATACGGAAATCGGCGATATGGTGATTTCAGGAAAAAAGTATTATGAAAAAAGCATTTAGACTTGCCGTTGCAAGCGGGAAAGGAGGTACGGGAAAAACTACTGTATCGGTAAACCTTTTTTATAAAATTGCATCGATTATTACCCAAAAAGTTGAATTAGTTGATTGCGACGTTGAAGAACCAAATGATATAATATTTTTTCCCGATGCAAAAATTAAAAATACAGAAAAAGTATTTCAAACAATTCCTGTAATAAATGAGGAAAAATGCCGTTTTTGCCGGAAATGCGTATCCTATTGCGAATTCAATGCAATTGTTGTAATTCCTCCGGCAAAATTCGCCGAAATAAATGCAAATATGTGTCATTCCTGCGGAGCCTGCTCCATTGCCTGCGAGCATGGAGCAATTACAGAAATTCAAAATCAAATAGGGAATATTACAAATTACGATATTGGAATAGGCAACGGTTTAACTGAAGGAAAACTTAAAATCGGTTCGGCTATGCAGACGATGGTAATACGAAAAATGAAGCCGGGCATAAATGAGAATAACGAAATAATAATTTTTGATGCTCCGCCTGGAACAAGCTGTCCTGTTGTAGCAACAGTATCGGATGCCGATTACATTTTACTTGTTACAGAGCCTACTCCATTCGGATTTTACGATATGAAATTGATGATTGACCTTTTGCGGAAAATTGAAAAACCGTTCGGTGTGATAATCAATAAAGCTGGTCTTGGCAATTCCGAAGTTTACGATTACCTGAAAAATGAAAATATCCAATTGCTTGCAGAAATTCCTTTCGATAAAGATTATGCCGGCAAATATGCTTCAGGAAAACTTCTTGAAAATATTCCTGAGGACATTTCAAAAATTTACGACGAAATTGTTAACAAAATTTTTAAGAGATAATTAAATGTTTGAAATTACAGTGCTTAGCGGAAAAGGCGGCACAGGAAAAACAAGTTTTACAGCTGCATTAGCCTCTGTTGCCGAAAATGCTGTTTTTTGCGATAATGACGTTGACGCCGCCGATCTGCATCTGATCTTTAATCCCAAAATATTAGAGAAACACACCTTTTACGGATCGTGGACTGCCAATATTGATGAAAACAAGTGTTCCGATTGCGGATTATGTTTCAGCAATTGCCGGTTCGGCGCAATTTTCCAGAATGGCAAAGGACATTATGAAATTAATGAATTTTTATGCGAAGGCTGCCGGCTCTGCGAAAGGCTGTGCCCTTTTCACGCAATAAAATCAGAAAAAAGCAGCAATAATTTTTGGTATGTTTCCGATACCCGTTTTGGTAAACTTGTGCATGCTTATATGGGTCCCGGTGAAGAAAACTCCGGCAAATTGGTTACACAAGTAAGAACAAAAGCCAAAGAAATTGCAAAAGAATTAAATGCAGATTATGTGTTGAATGATGGATCTCCCGGTATTGGATGTCCGGTTATAGCAGCCGTTACCGGGACTAATCTGGTAATCGTGGTTATCGAGCCTTCAAAATCGGGACTTCATGATGCCAGCCGGCTTATAGAATTGATTCACACTTTTAATATTCCAATAGTTGCTATTATTAACAAGTTTGATCTTAATCCCGAAGTTAGCAGCGATATCGAATTATACCTATCAGAAAGTAAAATTCCTCTTCTCGGAAAAATTCAATTCGATCCGGTTATGGTTGAAGCAGTAGTTGCCGGAAAAACAATTGTTGAGCACTCTCCTGAAAATGATATTTCGCAAATAATTAAGCAAATCTGGCAAAAGATTAAAGAATACAGTAATTTTGAACCTAAAAAGGTAAGCAATCTATGAAACTTACTGTACTTACTGAAAATACTGCAGGCAGCGTTTTCGGTGCAGAACACGGATTATCCTATTTTATAGAATATGACGGAATGAATATTCTGTTTGATACCGGACACAGCGGACTTTTCCTAAAAAATGCTGAGAAATTAAAAATTGATGTTGCAAAAAAAGCAGATTTAATTGTATTAAGCCACGGGCACTGGGATCACGGCGACGGATTGAGATTCATTTCCGGTAAAACTTTAATAACTCACCCGGATGCATTTATTAAACGATTCCGGAAAAACGGTAATACTAATATAGGTTTAGCCTTGAATAAAGAAGAACTTGAAACCAAGTTTAATCTTGTTACCAGCCGCGAACCGCATTTCATAACCGATAAAATTATTTTCCTCGGAGAAATTCCCCGGCTGAACAGTTTTGAAGCTAAAACAACCACTTTTGAAGATGAAAAAGGTAAAGAAGATTTTGTTATTGACGATTCGGCGCTGGCTGTAATAAAAAATAATCAGCTTATAATTGTATCAGGCTGCGCTCATTCGGGTATTTGCAATATTTGCGAATATGCCAAAAAAGTAACCGGAATTAACAAAATAGATTCTGTTATAGGCGGGTTTCACTTAAAACACAATAATCTGCAAACAAAAAAAACAATTGAATACCTGAAAAAGGCAACCATATCTCAAATAATTCCCTCGCACTGTACTGAATTGCCCGCTTTATCGGCATTTTTTATTGAATTCGGAATAAATCACTTGAAAACAGGAAACATAAT
>CAYTFZ010000178.1:0-3712 GCA_964437215.1 uncultured Melioribacteraceae bacterium
TACACTGTTGAATGGAACGGCACAAACACAGCCGGTCAGCAAGTCGGCAGCGGAATATATTTTTATCAGCTAAAAACAGGCAGCGGATTTATGGAAACTAAGAAGATGATGCTGTTAAGATAATTAAGAATTAAAAATTCCCCGAAAAAAACTCGGGACAGGAAGAATTAAGAATTATTGTTTATCCCGATGTTTTTGCGTTTTTTGCATCCCGATGCTGTTTATCGGGGATGTTAATAAGATAATTAAAAATCTACAGTTAATAATTACTGCAATTCTAAATATTCATCTATGTTAACTTCATCTGGAATTTGCAGTTTCTTTTTAAGCCGGGAACGGGATACTTTTACACTTTCAGGTGTAATATTCAATAACCGGCTTATTTCTTTAATACTGAATTTCAATTTAATGTACGAGCACATTTTAAGTTCATTAATAGTAAGATGTTGATGCTTTATTCTTAAATTGCTGAAGAAAGATGGATGAACTTTTTCGAAGTGTAATTTTATTTGTTCCCAGTCATCACAAAGTTTTATTTTAGTTAGTATATCCGAATTAAGTTTTTTTACAGAATTATATACTTCTTCCATATTATCGTAATTTACAAACCCGGTTACTTCTTCTTTAACATTTGTAAGTATTTCTTTTTGCTGGTTAATTTGGAGAATATGTGTAAGAATTTCTCTGTCTTTCTCATATATTTGAAGACGTAATTTTTGCTTTTCTAAAACTTCTAATTCTTTTTCGTATTGCATTTTTTGTTTTTCTAGTAACAATATTTTGTTTTTTTGTTTAATGTGTTTTAAAATGAAAAACAGAACAGAAATAATTAATATAAGAGAAACAAAGATTATACTAAATAAAATAACTTTGTATTCAGCTTCTTTCTCCATAGCGGCAATTTTTTGTTCTTTAAGAGATGTTTCAAATTCAATGTTCAAAAAATTCAGTTGTTCATTTTTTTGTCTGGTTAGAATGGTATCGCGTAAATTAATGTATCTATTTGCATAATGCAGAGCAGATTTATAATTTCCTTCATAATCAGATAACTCCGACAGAGAAAGTAAAGTATTGATTTGCACGTCATAGTCCATTAATTTTCCTGCTAACGAGTCGATTACTAAAGCTTGCTTAAATGCCTCATCGTAATTTTTTAACTCTAAATTGTTTTGGAAAAGACCATCAAGAGCGCTGATATAATAACGGCTTTCTTTTGAAACACCTGATTTTATAGTTTTATCATAAAATTCAATACTCTTCGGGAAATCTTTTTTCCTAAGATATGAATCACCTAATACAATATAAACATCAGCAATTTTCGAATTTATTTTTTGGGAAATTTCAAGTGCTTTATATAGATATTTTTCCGATTCATTAAAATTTCCAATATTTGAATATGCTTGTCCTATGCTTATCAGTAAAGAAATTTTATTATTATCATCATACTTATCTAAGTAAACAAGGGATTTATTCAAATATTCTAATGATTTTTCATACTCGTTCATAAAATTATAGTTAATGCCAATCGCTGCATATAAAGTATATAACAATTCTGTATTATTACTTTGTTTTGCAAGCTTAAAAGCTTCGTGAAAATATTTCTGAGATTGAGAAAGCTCATTGTAATATGAATATACAATTCCCAAAGTATAAGTGATTTCAGCTTTTTTATAATCAGCTCTTTTTGATAGATTATATGCCTCTTTGGCATAAATAAATGCAGAATCAAGATCAAAATAAACAAAATATTCCGTTATTTCTTTCAGCACACTTATTTTTTCAGAATCATTTGCTGCAGAACTAAGTTTAGTTTTCAACAAAGAAATGTCTTTATCCCCATTCTGAGGATACATAAAACTAAAAACCAATATGAAATAAAATAAAATGTAAAATAAATTTTTATTGTGTATAATTTTTATCACTGCTAACCCCATAAAGAAAAGGAATTTTAATAATTCTGAAATTAAATATAAAAAAATATCTTCTTATAATAAAATATAAGGTAAAAAAAATGGTAACATTAAGGGGCATTATTTAAAAATAATTTTTTCCTTTATTTTCAGAAATGCGGAAGATGTTAACCATTTGTTAACCGGTTTGTAATTCTTTTTTTATAAAATTAAAGTAAAACTTTGTAAGTTTATATCTGAAAACAATATTATTAACCAATGATAAAATTATGTTATTTAGCTGGATGTTATTTTAATTATTTATCAGTAAGCTTTCCAGAAATGAATTATCACTTTTAAAGCGCAGCTATTAAAAAAAATCACAAACAAAGCTAAATCTGACAGAAAAAACTCAGCAGGTTGGCTGAGGTATATCATTTTTATCAATTTAAAACCAGTGCTTCCTGCCGGCAGGCACAGCGGCAGGTTTTATGGAAACGAAAAAGAGGATGCATTTAAAATAAACGAATACATAAAGAAAAATTATAATTTATAAATAAGATGAGCAAAATGAAAAGTAAAATGCTAAAAATAATGAATGTTTTTATAATATTATTTTCAACAATATCAGTAGTCTGCGGCGGGAAATATTATGTTTCTGCAAACGGAGATGACAATTCCTTAGGGACAATAGAAGAGCCGTGGGCTTCGCCTGAAAAAGCTTGGTACAGCGCAAAGGCAGGCGACACTGTTTTTTTTAGAAATGGAATATATGAAATTGAAAAAACAATTTCTACTCGATATAACGGGCACGATGGAAAAGAAACAAATAATATTGTATATCGCAATTACCCAGGCGAAGTAGTTACATTTACATCGGATTCGCAGATTGCACCTATTTTCGAAATTGAGCGAGATTATAATGTTATAGATAGTATAAATTTCTCTGGTTATGGTTCATGGTTTAGGATTGGGTATGATGGTTCAGTTAACCATTGGACTATTAGAAACTGTAAATTTACTCAAATTTACAGTGGGGATAAACACCAGTATGCCGTTAATGCCAATGGACATGCCAATTATGTAACTATACGTAACTGTGAATTCAATGGACCTGGAAACGGGGTAGAAATCCAACAGAACACATCTCCAATTATCGCATTTCACTCAAACAATTTACTGGTGTACAACTGTAATATAAAAAACTATCCAATAGGTATATATCAAAAGCATGGGACGCAGCTAAATGAGCACAGCGGTATTATTCTTAGAAAGAATTTTATATTTAATTGTTTACGAAATGCAATTAGCCTTAATGCATCGAATGCTTTAGTAGATAGTAATATAATAGGTGTTAATTGCGGTAATATGATAATTTATGAAGAAGATGGTGGGCAGCGAGGCGACAGCAACACAGTTTCAAATAATATATTCTATGGTACCAGATTGACTTTACAAGACGGAAAGCCTGGAGCATATTATAATTATATATATAACAATATATTTAACAAAACTACTTACATATATCCTGTTAGCACTGATGGAACTGATGATAGCACAAACCTTAATAACAATATATACATCAATGAAGAAGTTGTTAAACAGAAGGGAATTAGTTACAGTTTAAGTGAATGGCAGGCATTTAAGAACCAAGATTTAAATTCAACAGTACGAAAGATAACTTGGAATACAGCTTTCCCAGATACTGTTAGAGCATACTATGATACTACATGCGTAGCAACTGACATTATCGCTCCAACATTACTAAATGATGGTATAAAACTCGATGATTTCAGTTTATCCCAAAACTACCCGAATCCTTT
>CAYTFZ010000179.1:0-3675 GCA_964437215.1 uncultured Melioribacteraceae bacterium
AACTTTGTATATGTAATTTTTTTTTATGCTGAATTAAATAATCAATTCATTTTATATGACAAGTTTATTTTAAGCCTGAATTTAGATTGCAGAAATTTATTGATTTAGTTCAGGAGTTTTTAGTATATGCAGATTCCAAAAATAATTCAGGGCGGAATGGGTATTTCCATTTCCGATTGGTATTTAGCAAAAACTGTTTCGATGACAGGCCAGCTTGGGGTAATATCAGGCACAGGCTTGCACATAACCCTTATTGCGCGATTAATGGATGGTGACCGCGAAGGGAATGTAAGAAGGGCACTAGATAATTTTCCTTTTCAAGAACCGGTAAAAAAAATATTGGATAAATATTTTGTGCCTTATTCCGGCAAAAGAAAGACAGGATATAAAAGACCTCAGATGTGGGGTATTAAACCTACGAATTCAATAAACGAATTGACAGTAATTGCTAATTTTGTTGAAGTGTTTCTTGCAAAAGAAAATCATAAAAATGCGGTAGGTATAAATTTTCTGGAAAAAATCCAGCTTCCTACATTGGCTTCAATTTATGGTGCAATGCTTGCGGGTGTTAATTATATTTTTATGGGTGCAGGAATTCCTATGCAGATACCTGCAATAATAGAAAAATTATCGAACCACGAAGAAGTAAACTATAAACTTGATGTAACCGGAAGCAGCAAAGAAGATGATTTCAGAATTAACTTCGAACCAGGAAAAATATTCCCTGAAATAAGAGAAAAAATTGGAAATCTTTGCAAACCTTATTTTGTCCCTATAATTTCATCTGTTGTATTAGCAAAAGCTTTGTTGAAACGAGCTTCTGGAAAAATTGACGGATTTATTATAGAAAACAGTACTGCCGGAGGACACAATGCACCACCAAGAAGTGTTTCTGCTGAAGGAAAAGCTGTTTACGGTGCAAAAGATGAAGTAGATTTACAACAGATTAAGGAAATTGGCTTGCCATTTTGGCTTGCCGGTGATTACTATTCACACGAAAAGTTCCTGGCGGCTATTGAACAAGGAGCTGCCGGAGTGCAAGTGGGTACACCGTTTGCGTTTTGCAAAGAATCTGGAATGGATCCTGAAATTAGAAAATCGATAATTGAAAAAATAAAAAAAGACAGCATTGAAATTGTTACAGATTTTCAAGCATCACCAACAGGATTTCCCTTTAAAGTAGTTCAGCACAGCGGATCTGTTACCGATAAAGATGTTTATAATGAAAGATGCCGTATTTGCGATATAGGACTTTTGAGGCAGGCGTATAAAAAAGAAGACGGAGAAGTTGGTTTTAGATGTTCAGCAGAACCGGAAGATGCCTTTATATCTAAGGGCGGCAAGGCTGAAGAACTAGAAGGGACAGTATGTCTTTGCAATAACTTGTTTGCAACAGCAGGGATGCCGCAGATTCGAAAAGATGGTTACACTGAACCTCCAGTAGTTACTTCTGGTGACGCTTTAAACTCGATAAAAAATAATTTCCTTAATGGTTGTAATGAATATTCGGCATCAGATGTTATTGATTTAATACTTGGAAAGAAAACTAAAAGTTTATAAGTTAGATTATTAATGTTATTAGATAATTGTTTTTTGGTCTAAATTTTACATTTAAATCTTGATAAATATTTTATTAAAGTTTTACAGACTGAATATTTTATTGATTCCCTATCGAGCAAAATTATTTTTGAAATTATTCAATGTTACGCATCATTTTATTCGCAAATAAGGATTAAACTTAATGAATGAAATAATATTAGGTGCGCTTTTAATAATGTGTCTTCGTATATGCGATGTTACATTAGGTACTTTTCGTACAATCCTGGTGGTGCAGGGAAAAAAATATTATGCTGCTATGGCAGGTTTTTGCGAAGTATTAATTTGGATTTCTTCAATGAAATATATCGTTAGCCATATGGATCAAAATGTTAATTTAGTTGCTTATGCTACAGGGTTTGCATTAGGAAATATTTTAGGAATAACTCTCGAAGAAAAAGTTGCTCTTGGATTTGTTCAGTTAAATGTAATTTCTCTTAAATTTACCGATTTTATAGCTGATACACTTCGAAAAAGTAACTTCGGGGTTACAATTCTTCCAGCCGAAGGAGGCAGGGGAGGGGTTTCTGTTTTAGTTATTTTGATTAAGCGACGCGAAATGAAAAGAGTAATACAGCTGATTGAATCGATAGACCCGAAGTGTTTTATTACCGTTCAGCATTCGCGCCCTTTCAGAGGTTTTGTTCACGGGTCGCGAAAATAATTTCTCTTTCGCGATTATAGGTGTTATTTTTAAAGTGAAAAAATTTAAAGGAATTTATGAATATTTATCTTGTTTACGGAGCTTTCATTCTTATTGTCCTTTTATTACTTGCTCTCGATCTAGGAGTATTTAATAAAAAATTGCATGTTATAGGAATTAGAGAAGCTCTCGGCTGGTCTGCATTTTGGATATGTCTAGGGTTGCTTTTCAGTCTGGCGGTTTACTATATATACGAACATCATTGGCTTGATATTGGAGATTTAAAAGCTGATAATATTTCCGGGCAAAAAGCTTTGTTCGAATATCTTACTGGTTATATAATTGAAAAATCGCTCAGTTTAGATAATATTTTTGTAATAGCCCTGATATTTGAATATTTTAAAATTCCTTTAATATACCAGCACAGAGTTTTATTTTGGGGAATAGTTGGCGCTTTACTATTGCGCGGAATTATGATTTCTGCCGGTGCTATTATGATAAGCCAATTCACATGGACAGTTTATGTATTCGGGCTTTTTCTTATTTTTACTGCAATTAAAATGCTTATTTCGGGCGATGAAAAGATTGATCCGGATAAAAATCCTATATATAAAATTGTAAAAAAGTTTTATAAGATTACTGACAAAATTGACGGGATGCACTTTTTTGCTAAAGTAGATGGTAAAACTGCAGTTACTCCTCTTTTTATTGCGCTAATTATTGTTGAAAGCAGCGATGTACTTTTTGCTGTAGATTCTATACCTGCAATTTTTGCAGTTACAAAAGAACCTTTTATCGTTTTCACCTCTAATATTTTTGCAATTCTCGGCTTACGGTCGTTATATTTTGCATTGGCAGCTATGATTCAAAAATTCCGTTATCTGAAAATAAGTCTTGTTTTTATACTTTCGTATGTCGGCGTAAAAATGGTTTTATCGCATCATTATCCCATACCATCCTGGGTTTCGCTGATATTTATTGCTATAATTCTGGCAGTGGGAATTATTGCTTCGATGATAAGAAGTAAAAAATAATAAATACACTATTATTTTAAATATGTAAATTTAAAAAGTGTATTCCGATTAGGGATAAAGTAAAATGTTAAGTTTTCAACTTTATAATTTTTTAGTAATAATTTATAAATATTATTACAATTTCCACTGAAATAACTCTTGACTAAGATACTTATATAAAGTTAAATTATCAAATAATGTGGGAATGAAAAATATATATAAAAGTTATCAGGATTACCTCAACGAAATATTCCCATATAAAGTTCGAAAAATACCAGTAAATTCAGGTTTTACTTGTCCTACAAGAGACGGCGCAAAAAGCTTTGGCGGATGTACTTACTGCAATAATGAATCCTTTAGTCCTTGGTATACGAAGCAAAATGAATCTATTTTGTCGCAGATTGAAAAAGGAATCAATTTCTT
>CAYTFZ010000180.1:0-3673 GCA_964437215.1 uncultured Melioribacteraceae bacterium
ATATCCGGTTCGGCAAATTTACCTGTTGAACATCCAAAATCAGTAATTAACGGATTTTTACCGTTTGCATTATGCAGTTGACTAACATCAGTAATTCCGTTATCCCAAATCTGTGTTCCGCTATGACCAAGATACGAAATAAATAAGCCTCCAAGATTAATCATACTATCAACCTGAGCGTTTGTATAAGGACCGAAATTTGAAGGAGGAGTTGTTGTTTTGTAAAGGTGGGATACCTTTCCTCCTATTGGTGCTGGGAGTACGTGATCGTTTATAACTTTATCATTTGCAGATTTTAACTGATTGAGTTCACTGGGATTTTTCTGATCGCCACTGGAAATAAACATATAGGTTTTATTCCATTCATCATATCCTAAGTTCAAATAATTTCTGTGTTTATTGAAATAATGATCAAACTCTTCAATAGAATTTACTGGAATTCGCCCGACAAATAACTGAGGCACATAAGCTTGTTCCGGGTTCCATATTGCATACCAGCTATCCGATACAGGTTCTCCAAAAGAAGGAACAAAATTTTCTACTTTGGGACTTGCGAAGTATTTAAATTTATTAGCTTTATAATCGTATGTTGCATCTCCCACAATGTTAAGATATATAGGTTTTACTGTCCATTTTGAATATACATCCATAAGAAAATCTTTAATCGGTTCGGGAGCAAAGAAACCGTAATTGTACTGATCATAAATTTTTTCAACATCAATAACGGCAGTATTTGTGTTATAATTTTCTTCAATAAAGCCTGCATATTCCGAAGCCTTGTTCAAAAAAGTTTTATGAGTTAATAAAATATATTCACCGGAATTTGAGTTATCGCTCAAATTTTGAAATGGTCTGTAATAATAAAACTTAGGACTGCTGATTTTTGCTTCCGATTTAAAAATGAATTTATCGCTGTTATTTATTGTATCCGAAATTGAATAATTATTTGCATTATTAACAGGATTAAGATAAATCTCAGCATCATTCCCGTTGAATTTATAAATTCTGATATCAGGATTTGTAAAACTGCCGACTTTTAATGCATAAATGTTTCCGTTATTGATATTTTGCGGTGAGAATTTCAGCGAATCATTAATTGGAACAAGATACCTTGGATATTCAACTTCGTACCAATCATATTCAATGCTGTTTACTGTAGCTGTTGTAGCAAAAGAAATTGTTTTAAGATTGTTTGCTCCGTTTTTGAGTAAATCCGATGAGAATTTCGCTTTTACAACTTTTTGTTCATACTTATTAAAAGCAGTCGAATCAAAAACCTGAGCATCGCTATTAATACTTAGCCCGATTTTATGAGCTTTCGATGTAATATTTGATGCGAAATCCTGAACTTTATAAAAAGCTTTTGCAGAATCGCCAGGCACTAAATTAGTTACTGTAAAATTCCTATTTGCCGTACCAACTGCCTGCTGACCCCAAACCCAGGTTTGATTAGCATGCCAAAACGGCAGCTGCCGCTTTACAAGGTCGGATATCGAGTAATCGAGCCAGCGGTCTTGTTCGTAGTGAGCAACTTCGCGATATGTTCTTAAGGTATCGTTTGTTATCGGAAACCCGCCGGAATTTATTTTTATCCGTTTGCCGTTAGTGCCATCCCAGGTAAGCCAGTAAATTGTAGTATCCGAATATCTGTTTGCATATTCTTTATATTCCTCATCCCCGGTACTGATGTTTCGGTAATCGGGATTTCCGGGATTTCTTGTCCCAATAAATTCTAAATAATCATTTTCATCAAAAACACCATCGTTTTCCCCGCTTACGTAAATTGATACTTCGTTTCCTTTTAAGTATAATTTAAATGTCCTAGGATCTATTGAAAAAGTTGATATTCCAAAGTTTTCGAGGTTTTCTTTCGTGATTCTGTAAATATCGTCATTTGCTGTTCCGATTTTTAAATAAGATTTATTAAAATCAATCCAACTGTAATTATCGGATTTTGAAAGAGAGGCATCGTAAAGCTTACGGTCAAGTTGAACTGCATTAGAAATATTAGATATTAAATATTTTTCTAATTCTGTAACTTCTTCTGCTTTTGATGATTGAATAGATTTGCCTTTATTTTTAACGGACAACTTAAAATTTAATTTTGACTTTTCACTTATTTCGTTTGAATTATTAAAAGTGTATTGATTTATTCTCACCTGAGCGCAGTAATAGTTCCCGATCCAAACATACCCGACAATCTCAATATCCTTTTTTTCAATAAGAGTTTCGCGGCGTAATTTTCCTTTGGAAAAAGTGATATTCCTTTGGGAATCCCAATTGATATCCGGTGCTATTTCAGGTTTCCCTATTATTTTTTTCTGCTCTTTCACTGAGTATGAGATTTCAGCTTCCGAAAAAGACGGCAGAGCAATAAAAATATCTTTCTTAGGAAGAATAAAGTTTTGAGTATTGTATTCTGGTATTGCCTGTTCAAATTTTACGATTTTATTCCCTTCTTCCTCCACAATTTTGAAATTTTCTGAATTTAGAATTACATCAAAATTTAAGTGAGAAATTTCTTTAACAGAAACTTGAGAAAATATTATTGAAGTGAAAAAAAAGAATATATATATTAGTTTAATCTTCATATTTTTAGCCTGATGAATAAATAAAAAAAATCTTTTTCGTATAATTAAAAAGAATAAAACTTAATGTATAAAATTACCGAAATAATTGGAAAACTTAACACTAAATAATATAAAAATCGATGCATTTAACAGCGTTTCAGTTAGAAATTTTATAAGAAAGATTCTTATTGAAAAGAAGAATCAGCATTTTATCACATTCAATCTGGATTTTCTGTATAATTCCTTTTTAAATAACGATTTTCAACATATTTGCAAAAATGCCGATTATACTTCAGCCGATGGTTTCGGAATAACTTCTTTAATTTACTTGAAGTACAAAAAAAGAATTCCGCGCATTACAGGAAACGATCTTTTTGTAATTATTCTTGAAATATTGGATGAAATTTCTGGCTCGGTTGCTCTCGTTGGTTCAAATGCTGAAGTGCAAAGTAAAATTAAAAATAAAATATTGAATAATTATCTTAATATAAAAATTAAATATTCAGCTTCGCCTTCATACAAATTTGAAGAAAATATTGCGGAGAATATAAGTTTGTGGAATGATTTAAAAAAAGCCAACCCGGATGTCCTTTTTCTTGCTTTGGGTTCACCCCGCCAGGAGTATTGGCTTAATAGATATCTTATGGAGACTGATATAAAAATCGGTATGGGGATCGGCGCAGTATTCGATTTTTATTCCGGCGCTAAGAAAAGAAGTCCTGTTTTTATTCAAAAAATAGGGCTCGAATGGTTTTGGCGTTTTTGCACAGAACCAAAAAGATTATTTAAACGGTATTTTTTACAAGATTTGCCATTATATTTAAAATTATCATTTTACGCTATTTTAGGAAAAAATATATGAGTAAAAAGATTTTATATCTAATAAAAACAATGGGTGTTGGCGGAGCTGAAAGATTTACGTTAAATCTATCAACATATATGCAGTCAAACGGATTTGAAACAACTGTTTATTCTTCCGGTGGTATTTTTACCGATTTATTGCGTGAAAAAAATGTGACATATATTTACAGCGATAATGCCCAGAAGAATGATTTTATCTCTTTTTTTAAAATCAGACAAGAAATAAAGAAAATTCTATCTGA
>CAYTFZ010000181.1:0-3601 GCA_964437215.1 uncultured Melioribacteraceae bacterium
GGATGGCACAGTTATAAAAAAACCTTTGCCTAATTCCTTACGCTTAATTTCAGGTGAATTTTTGTCATCTTCAATCAGGTCTTCATTTTCGGAATCAATTTTTTCGGCAGGTCTGTTTTCCGGCGCCTGCTTTTTTGCAGTTTCCAGCAGATTTTTAAAGGTATTTTTTGTACCAGCAACCGGCGCACTGCCAGAATATTCGGGATTTATATTATTAATGCTTGTATTCCGCGAAGCATTAAGCAGGTCTGTTGTCTCCTGAATTTTAGTATAATCTGCCCGCGGAGACTGAATATTAACAGCTTCGACTTTGTCTGTCCTGCTGATTGCAGTAAATTGTACAATATTTACCGGGTTGATAGTCATATAAATCTATAAATAAAACTAACTTATAAAACTCAATTTGTCAATTACATAATTAAGTCTGTGATTAATACCATATTATTTAATTACAGACCTTACAAACTCAACAAGTTCTTTGTTACCTGCCTCAACTTTTATGCCTTCGGGTATTTCAATACCTATCCATTCAACTTCCAGCGATACAGATTTCCCGGGTGCTAATTCGGCGTACTTCCCCTGTACTTCAATTTCGATATAATCGCAGGTAAAACTTGAATAATACAATATTTCGCCTTCGCCTGGAGCGGTTTCTGCAGGAAGAATATCATCAAATTTCTTAATAAACAGTTTATTATTTATGGCATAAGCAAGCCATCCTTCTTTTCCGTCGCCATAGCTTAATTTATGATTTTCCTGTTTATTAAGGTTAGCGTCAAACCAAATAATTCCATCAATGTTTTTTACATCAACCGGCGGAAAAAACTTCACTCCCATTTCCGGTGCGCCGATAGGATAAAAAAGCATTCCTCCTTTTGGTGCGCGAGATATTTCCCATACAGCAGTTTTTTTAACTTCATTAGAAATATTTTTCATCTCATATTTCAATTTTATCGAATTTTCCTTTCCCGAAACTATTTCTTTTGATAATTGGAACCCGGTTTTACAGCCTTCGCCGCTTGTCATTTTAACAGTATCTTCCAAATTTTCAACTGTATAAGGTTTTCTGTCAAGCACAGCCGGCGGCGGCCAGTTCCAAACAGATTGAGGACTGGGCCAAACAGTTGAACCGAATCCTTCTTTGCTGTCTTTTTTCTGAGTGATAAATTCATAATCGCCCAGTTTAAAAGAAGTTATCAATCCTCCGTTCTGAGGATCGGCAGAAATGCTTACTTTTCCAGAATTGATTGTTATTACGCAGTTGTCTTTCATTGTACTGTTTCCTTTTTCTTCAGCAAAAAGAATTACTTGAAGAAGTGATAAAATTAAAATGATAGTTTTCAATTTTTATATTCCTGTTTTTTTAACGACTTTTTATTCTATCAAGTAAAATTAATATTTTTATTGAAAGAAAAGTATAAAAAACTTAATTCTTTATTATCTTGGTAAAAAAAAGTCCGGCATATAACCGGACTTCCCTTTTACTTATAATCCGTTTATTTTTTTATCTCCCGGGTATTTAACAGAGTATTCGATACTCTTTTTAACTATTTCGCCGGCTTTAATATTCAAATTCCATTCAATAATTCCAGTATCTTTATTCAATGAACCGCCGCTTATCTTTACATCAATAACTTCAATATCTTCATTTTGCGAAACAGGAATCTGATCTTTCAGCAGAAGTTTTACATCATTTTTTCTCCCGTTGGATATTGTGGTTTCGTACTTATAACTTCTAATAATATTTGAACTTAGAAATTTGTTTTCAGTAAAATCGGTAATACGTTCGCGCTTAACATTAACAAGTTTATCCTTCCCGACGGGAATTGAAAGACTTGAATCGGTAATTGCAGTATTTAAGTGAGTCTGCCCCACATAAGCATTTTCGAAATATATGTTTGCATTTGCCGGAATAATGCTGTATTTAGACCAATCATTAATCTTTGCGGTAAGCACTGCCTGATTAAGAACAGCCGGTACGCATTTATATTCATATTCGGCAGGAATATCGTAAGTTGTAAGGAGAATAGAATATTCCTTTCCGTCGGCGGGAATATTATACTTCGCGCGAGCTTCAAATTCAACCGAGTTTTCTTTTTCTTCGGAAACAAAAAGAGGCTCCTCCGGTTCAAAAACTTTTTGCATATTGCTAATTTCCTCTTCACTAATTGCATCTACAGACATTTGCGTATTGCTCATAGCCTTCAATCGTGCTGACTTTTCTTCATCGAATCTTCCGTATTGTGCAAAATCCAAATACTTTGGGTTTAAATCCGGCAAATACAGACCGTAGGAAGGATTGTTGTTTGAAAGCACTATATCAATATTTTTCCAGTCCATTCCTGTATTCTGAAAAACCTTTCCTTTATAAACCCACTCAATAGGTTTAGCAATATCATTTATTCGGATGTCGTACTCGGCATTCCACCCGGCAGAATAAGTGTAATAAATTATTGAAAAATCGGCGTTTGTTGCTTTATCCGAAATAAGCGAAACACTGATTTCCTGCTGCGGCTGATTGAGGTTGTCGTTCATCTCGTTTATCTGTTTGGATATTTTATCTATACTTTCTCTTACTTTTTTTTCTTCAAGACTTATTTTAAGCTGATCGTTCTTGATTTCATTTCCGCGTTTGAAAAAAAACTCGGTCAACTTTTTCAAATCATCAACAGAAACTCCTTTTTCGGTTCCGCCGATTGCTTTGTTGGCAATAATCATATCGTATTCGCTGCTTAAAATTGCGTTCCGGTTTCCCAATTCTCTCAATTTCAAATTTAATTTTTCAAGACTGTCCTGCAGTTCCAGCAGCTTTCGGGGTTTTGGTTTTTCCGAAAGATAATTTGTAAGATTAACAACAGACAGTATTTTAACGCCGCTTTCAGTCTGTATTCTTATACTTTGGGGATTAAGATTTTGTGCAAAGTCTTTAAATAAAATTTCGTTGTTTCCGGAACGCAGATTTACTTTTGCCGAATGTGTCATTTCTGCGCCGCTGATATAAACTTTAACCGATTCCAGACGCGTATTTACTTCTGTTTGTCCGAAAACATTTATTACGGAAAACAGAATCATAATTAAACTTAATGCTTTTTTCATCTCTTCCTCCAAAGCCTATTTTTATATCTGTGAAATTAAGGAAATTAAACTCTATTTGCACTGTAAAGTTTCATAGCGGGGAAAAGCTGCATTATTTTAAACGAAGTTCAAACTTTTTTAAACATATAAAAACTTAACATTTAGTGATATAAATCACAACATTCCGTTTTTATAAATATAAAATTAAACGTACTTTATAATTATTTATGTTTTCTGCTGTTCGTAACGATTTGGATGCGAAAAGCCAAGAGGGCACTCTGAAGAAAACTGAATAATGTTGTTGCTGGTACTAATTTATTCCTTTACCAATCGGTGGCAAACACGCTTTGCCTGCAGGACTTTTTAATTTTTAAAAGTCCGGATTAAATTAATTTTTTAACAAATTTAATGGAGGGGTTATGAAACCTTACAAAATGTTTGGGTTAATGTTGTTTGTAATTTTTACAGGGATTGGTACAGCTCAGGATATAGAATTCCGTCTTGGGGGTACGGATACCAGCTCCTT
>CAYTFZ010000182.1:0-3587 GCA_964437215.1 uncultured Melioribacteraceae bacterium
AAACTGTCTGGGCAAAGGATTGTGACAGAGTAACAAAGTAACAGAGCAAAAGCGCAAATATGGTTTTATATCTTATGTTTTTCATTTCATCTCTCCTTTTTATCTCGGTACCGAGAGTACGCCGTCTGGTAATCTTTCAATCAAATAATCCGGGTAAAAGAATAAATACCTGTAGGCTTCGTTGGTTATCAGTCCGTTATCAAAATCGTTCTGAATGCCAATTTTGAACTCTTCAAGTTTCATACGGCATTCTTCAATTTCGTTGTTTACTATTTTTGTTTCTGCATATTCAAGCTGTGTTTTATATTCTTCGTATTTTGCACTTTCGTTTATCCACCCGTAATTATTCACTTCTTCAAGGTAATTCTGAAAATCATCCATTAAATATTGCAACGAATGGGTTGAATCGGGTTTGGGAATATAAAATTCTTCTAAAAACCATTTTGCATTAAACTTTAATGCTTTTTTGTCAGAATATTTAACTAAACTATCCAAGAAGTGTATAAAAAATGGTTTTATAAAATATTCTGAATAACTGCCCTTATTTACTAAATCAAATGTCGGTATAAATAAAGATGCCTTAACATCATCTGGCTCAAGTTTTACTCCGGAGATTATTCTATTAGGTTGATTTTGCGGATCATATAAATACATTGAAATAAATATTTCTCGTTTTAGATTCCCAACGCTTTCATTGAAATATTGATTTAATCTATTCAAAGCAGCATTCCTATCAATACTATACAAGGTATGGCAGTATAAAGCACGATCTCTTACAGAGGGAAGGCTATCAATGAAATTTGTAAGAAAGTCAGTAATCTTATTATGATAAGCAGGATTATTTCCGTATAAAATCAGATTCTGTTCGCCAAACTTAGATGTTCTAAATTCTTCTATAACATTATCACAATAATTAAAAATATTATTCATTGCCAGGTATGAAATCGCTTCAGGGCTATTTGTCGAATCAGCAATGTTAATCATTCCATTAATTGCCTCTCTTTGCCCAAGAAAACCTTTTAACTCCATAACAGCAAAATAAAAGGGATCCGAATAACCTAAGCAATATCTTGAAAATTCTTTACTATTAATTGAATTAGTAATACTATCCTCTATAGCTTTAAAAACACTGTCAATAAAAGTCTTTTCATCATTATAGTGGTAGTATGTTAAAAAATATATTGCAGCATATTTATCGTAAGTATTACGATAATCTTCTTTATCATCCATTAATATTGCACTTTTTAACTTTTCTACAGTTTTTTCTCCTTTAATATTCTTCAAGCTGTAATCATTAAAGTATTTTTCCGGAGCAGTAATATCCCACAATTTTTGACCAATTATTAAATTTGTCAATAAGCCTATAACAAAAATTATTTTTTTTGATTTCATTTTTTCTCCTTTTCCTAATTACACTGATCAAAGTTTTTAATTCTTCCCCAATTGTTAAATTCTTCCAATATTAGATTAAAAGTTGCGGAAGCATTTTTATCCGCATCCAACTCAGCTATTGGTATTTTGTAAACATATTTACCGGGTGTGTCAAGATTTAAATATTGATCTACTAGACTGTAGTTAAGTTTTCGGTTTTCTACAAAGTCTTTTGTTTCTTTGTAAATCTCCTTTGTGGTTTCATCTAACCCATATAAAAGATTAAACATTAGCATCCAGTCTAATTTAGATTTTACATCTTCCGGGCAATTACCCCTTATTTTATGATTATTAAATCTCTGAAGAACTTGATTTAATCTTTCTTCCCCTTTGTCAACTATTTGTTTCGTATGTACTATTTCGTGATCAAGCGCACCTTCTTCAGAAATAAACCAAGGTAATCCAAATGTGTTTTCTAATGGTAACAGGGTATCCTGTGGAGTATATCTCCCAATCTCGTAAAACTCAAGTAACCTTTTTAAGTATTTAAACTTTTCACAATTGTCAATATAGCTGTTATATATATCTTCATTCCCACCTGTATTCAAATCAACTATAGTTGCTCCATCTGCTTTTACACAATTCCCGTATACAATCGGAATTTTTAAATTATTTACATTAAACTTCCAATTATCGCCAGCTTTACATACAGTTATGCTCATATCTTGGAATAATTTGTATTGTGAATTAATATCATCAGCAATATAAGTAACTGCTTCTAGACCATTGCATAGATTATCTGGTATTTGAATTTGTTCAGTAAATGCAAATCCATTATTGTCTATCCAACTCCAACTATCCCCCTCTTTTACTATTTTAAAATTCGCATCAGTAATCTCTGTTGGTTTCCAGTCGTCTCCGCAGTTATCGATATGGCAAGGGTCAACAATCCCAATTGAGATTTGCAAAACATTATTAAAATCCTGAATACAATTATCGTAATATCCAAATCTAATATCCCAGCCAGCAATTGTGCCGTCCGATAATTTTACTTCACTTGCATCATAAACTCCATATAGGAATTCATTACCGTTTTCCATCAAATCGGAATAATATAAATATTGAACAGTATCTCCTGCGTTTACTGATCCTGCTTTGTATAAGCTTACTTCTGCAGGCGCTGAATTATTGGAATAGATATATTGGAATCTTGAAGAAATAGTTGAGTTGCAGAAATCATTAATATATCTTGGAGATGTAATCAGGTCTGGGAATCTGGGAACAAGCGAATCACTTTTTGTTGAATCTCCTTTCAGAAAATTAGTTCTCAATTCTGCATAATAAGGCATCGGTAAATCAAGATGACGTAAATAAGTATAATATACTTGCAGCATTCCACTTTTTGGCATTACAAAACCATTAATAATTCCATTTAAATAAATGACTGTTGAAGAACTACTTTTAAGGTTACTCTCTTCCGGTTTAATCTCCACCTTTTCTTTTATTTTTACCTGAGCCATAAGCGGCAAACCCATAAAAATAATAATAAAACAAATTAATGCTTTTCTCATCAAAATCCCTCGTAAATTTTTACTTTTGTATTTTTTGTTTATAAACAGCAGGCAGGTAATTTTTCCTCTGTACTGCCAAAACTTTTTGCTGTTTAGGTTTACAAATATAAAGAAGTGGGGGGTAATGTCAAGCAATTTATAATTTCCGATAAAACGGGACAGGCAAAATGAAGCTTGAAGAAATTTTCTGAAGTTAAAATAAAAAAGTCCGTCGTTTTGTGCCGGACATACAGTAATTAAGAATTAAGACTTCAAAATTAAAAATTCAGAATTATAATTTCCTACGGCGCTAACCTTTCAATTATCCAGTTATTATTATTTAGTTGATATCTTATCCTGTCGTGAAGCCTGCTTTCACGTCCCTGCCAAAACTCGAACATTGATGGAATAATTCGGTAACCGCCCCAATTATCCGGGCGCGGTATTTCTCTGTTTTTATAATTATTATAATATTCTGCAGTTTTTAATTCGAGATACAACCTGCTGGGAATAACAGAACTTTGTTCCGAAGCCCAAGCCCCGATTTTACTGCCTTCGGGTCTTTCCACAAAGTATTTATCAGATTCCTCAACGCTTACTTTTTCTACAATTCCTTCTATACGGACTTGTCTTTCTAAATCAGGCCAAAAAAATAAAACAGCCGCA
>CAYTFZ010000183.1:0-1493 GCA_964437215.1 uncultured Melioribacteraceae bacterium
TCATAAAAAGAAATGTTTCCTATTAAAATAATCACGGTGTTAGTATTCATAACATTAAATACTCTTGCCCGGAGAAACTACGAGTTAATGTATGTTAAGGAAAATAGGTTTCGGATGCGACGAAGCAGCAATTAACGCAATAAAGCAAAGCAAATTTTCACCAGGACAAAAAATGGAATCCCGGTGAAAACTCAAATTGTAATACCGGTATTTTTAAAATAAACTAAACTAAAATAAGGAGGTTCTATGAAGAACATGTTATTTATCGCTTTATTATTTTCTATTTCAATAATTTCATCATTTGCACAAGTTGAACTTGATAAACTCCCAAGTCCGGAAGGCGGAATTGAGGCAATAGCTCAAAAGGTAATTTATCCATCTGAAGCAAAGGATCAGAAAGTTGAAGGAAAAGTTATGGTGAAAGCTACAATTTCAAAAAGCGGAGAAGTTATCAGTGTTTCTGTTGTAAAAGGAATCGGTTTTGGCTGCGACGAAGCAGCTTGCGAAGCCGTAAAAAAAACAAAATTTACTTCGGCAGAAAAAGATGGAAAAAAAATCGAAGCTGAAATAATTATTCCAATTAAATTTAAACTGTGCGATACTGATAAAAAATGAAACTTTAGAAATTGAGATGTGTATAAATCCTTAAGTCTTTGATTTTAGAATTTAAAACAGCGCGCGCGAATTAAACATCCTCTAAAAGTAAAAGACAAGAAAACCTAAAATAAAGGAGGATTTATGCCGCTCGCAAAAAACCCAAAGTACGATCTCAGAAGAAAGTACAACCGATTTGTTGAAACAAGCCTTATTATATCATTAGTAGCTTTAATTGCAGCTTTTATGTACATTCCGGCACCCGAAGATAAAGTAGTTATAACTGAAAAGGGACCCGAATTAATAACCGTTTATACCCCGCCTACAGCAATAAAACCTGAAGTTCCCGCAAGACCGGTTTTGCCCGCAGATTTTATTGAAAGCATTGAAGAAATTGACGGTCCGGAAGAAGTAACTATTCCAACAACCGAAGATATTAAACCGATAACAGAAATTAAACCACCGGTTATTGAGAAAAATGATAATTACGAAGATGCTCCTTTCTATGAAATAAGCGAGGTAATGCCTCAGCCCGTCGGGGGATTAAAATCAATATACGATAACCTCGTATATCCCCAGATGGCAATAAAAGCAGGGATTCAAGGACAGGTAACAGTATTAGCATTTATTGATGAAGCCGGCAATGTAGTAAATACTCAACTGCTTAAGACAATTGGCGGAGGCTGCGATGAAGCTGCCGTTGAAGCCATTAAAAAAACAAAGTTCAATCCGGGAAAACAGCGCGAAAGACCTGTTAAGGTAAGAATGATGATACCTGTTAAATTTGTGCTGAAATGAAAAAAAATCTACAGTTTGAAAGTCCGGATTACCCCGGACTTTTTTTATAGGTAATTGTACCTATTTACATTTATTTACTATTGTTGTATTTTCAGGGCAGT
>CAYTFZ010000183.1:1503-3475 GCA_964437215.1 uncultured Melioribacteraceae bacterium
AAAATTCCCTATGAAATTAACAGGGAATTTTTTTTAGTAAACAGGGAAAAATTTGAGATAAATAATGAAAACAAACTTGCAGCAAATAATATCTGGCTTTAGAGGATTTTCAAATGAATATCAGGATAAATACTATTTGCAAAAAAACATAAAATCATTCTTCCCGGAAATTGCCGATAAAACAATTTATAAAATAATTGAGAAAAGTTTTATAAATTCTAAAGGTAAAAATAAATTATTTATCAAGGAATTGGCAGGGCAGATTAGAAATCTGCAGAAATTCAAAAAGGATTTATGATATTCGGCAACTGGTTTTTTAATATAAACAACCCTTTTATTATTTCCCTTCTCATTATTATTATTGTGTTTGCTGTTATTACAATTTTCATAAAATTCATATTTGTACCTTTAAAAATTGAACACATAAAAGATAAACAAGCGCTTGAACTTAAAAATACGAGGATGATGGCTCTTTTTGCCGAGCTCGATCCCGATCCGGTATTCAGGATTGACAAATTCGGCAGAATAATACACTTTAATCAATCGGCTTCGGATATTTTAAAAGGGAAAAGTCCGGACTCGTTATGGAACGATAAATCGTTTACCATAAATTTGCCTATTGAAGAAAAACATTATTCGGTTTATATAAATGGAATATCATACCTTGAAATTGCACAGGTTTATTTCCGGGATATTTCCGAGCGTGTAAAATCCGAAGAGCAATCGAAAAAATATCAGGAAGAATTAAAGAGGCTGGCTTCGCATCTCGAAACAAAATTGGAAACAGAAAGGCAAAGAATTTCGCGTGAGCTTCACGACGGAGTAGGGCAGAATCTTTTATTTCTTAAGTTAAAACTTCAGCAGACTCTTAAAGGTAATTTATTTCACGAGCCGGATAAAAATTTACTTGATGAAATGCTTGAAAAGTCGATTAACGAACTTAAAGGAATAAGTTACAATCTTAAACCCCGTATTCTTGAAGAGGCAGGTCTTGCAGCAGCTTTATCATCCCTTGCAGAAAAAATTACAATTCAAACAGGTATCGCAGGCAAAATTGATACGGCAGTTGAGGTAAAAAGAATGACAAGCGAACTTGAGACAGCTTTATTCCGGACAGCTCAGGAGGCTTTTAATAATATTATTAAACACTCGCAGGCAAAAAACTTTTATGTGCAGGTTATTAAAAAAAATAATTCGTTCAGGATGCTTATTTCGGATGATGGAATAGGACTTACAAAATCGAAGATCACTAATGGGAATAATTCGGGTATGGGGTTATTGAATATGAAAGAAAGGATTGCAAATTTTAACGGGAGCGTAAAAATAGATTCACAAAAGGGAGCCGGAACAGTAATAATAATAGAAATTCCCGAGGTAGAAAACTATGAAACAAGATAAACCGATAAGACTCCTTGTGGCAGACGATCATAAATTATTCCGCAGCGGTATAATAAGTCTGATAAGCGGCGAAAGAAATATTTTTGTTGTAGGCGAAGCCGAAAACGGAATTGAATTAATTGAAATGTACGGAAGGCTTCTTCCTGATGTAGCGCTTGTAGATATTTCGATGCCCGTAATAGCGGGAATTCCAGCAGCTGCAGAAATTATTAAAAAATACCCGTTTGCAAAAATATTGTTTTTATCTATGTATGATGATGAAGAATATATTTATCAGACTTACAAAACCGGCGGAAAAGGTTTGTTAAGTAAAAACGCAATGAAGGACGAATTATTATTTGCTATTATCGAGGTTTATCACGGCAGAAATTATTTCGGGAAGGCTCTTGCTGAGGAATCTTTTAAGAAAATACTATCTAAGTTTGATTCCTTTCCGGAAGGGAAGACAAATGATAAAACAGAACAGCTTACAGAACAGGAAAGGAAAGTTCTTTTATTAATTTCGGAAGGATTATCGAGCAGCGAAATTGCTGCAAAACTTGAAGTAAGCAAACGTACTGTTGATTCGCACAGG
>CAYTFZ010000184.1:0-3375 GCA_964437215.1 uncultured Melioribacteraceae bacterium
GATATTATTTTTGTATCCGGCGATACCTACATTGACAGCCCCTATATTGGCATTTCTCTTCTCGGTAAATTTCTCACAGCAAAAGGTTTTAAGGTTGCAATTATTGCCCAACCCGATCTTTCCAACGATAAAGACATTTCGATTTTTGGCGAGCCTGCTTTATTTTGGGGAGTCACTGCCGGAAGCGTAGACTCGATGGTTTCCAATTATACCGCGCTCAAAAAAAAGCGCAAAAGCGATGATTTCACCCCTGGTGGAATAAATAACCTCCGACCCGACAGAGCATCTTTAATTTACACGAATCACATACGAAGATATTTTAAGGATACAAAACCAATTATACTCGGCGGGATTGAGGCAAGTTTACGTCGCGTTGCTCATTACGATTACTGGTCGGATAAATTAAGAAAATCAGTTCTGCTCGATGCAAAAGCCGACTATCTTGTTTACGGAATGGGTGAAAAGACAGTTCTTGAAATTGCCGAAAATTTACGCGACGGAAAGCCAATAAATAACATCAGGGGATTGTGCTATCTTTCAAACCAACCTCAAGATGGATTTATTGAACTGCCTGAATGGAACGAAATTAATTCGAGCAAAAATTCGTTTATAAAAATGTTTAATATTTTTTACAGGAATAACGATCCGCTCATTTCGAAAGGACTTTATCAGAAATATGATAACCGTTATGTAATCCAGAATCCTCCGCAATTTTATTTAACTCAGAAAGAACTTGACGAAATTCATTCGCTTGAATTTGAACGGGATGTTCATCCTTTTTATGCAAAAAACGGGAAAGTTAAAGCGCTTGATACAATACAGTTTTCAATCCTTACACACAGAGGCTGCTACGGCGAATGCAATTTTTGCGCTATAACTGTCCATCAAGGCAAAACTATTCAAAGCAGGAGTGAAAGCTCAATACTAAGCGAAGCTGCCGAAATTTCAAAGCACAAGGACTTTAAAGGCATAATAAGCGATGTGGGAGGTCCCACTGCGAATATGTACGGATTTGAATGTGACAAAAAAACTGAACACGGAAGCTGCCTCAAAAAAAGATGTATTTTTCCGCAAACTTGCGAAAAACTTGAACCCGATCATTCAAAACAAATTGATTTACTTAAAAAACTAAGAAATATTAAAGGAATAAGGAAAATTTTCGTTGCTTCCGGTTTGCGTTACGATTTAATAGAAAATGATAGAATTTATGGCGATGAATATTTGCGCGAACTTGTTGAACATCATGTTTCGGGACAGCTTAAAATCGCGCCCGAACATTCGGACTCAAAAATTCTTTCGTTGATGGGAAAACCAGAAATTGATTCGATTTTCAGCTTCCGCGATAAATTTAACAAATATTCCGCTCATGCCGGAAAGAATCAATTTCTTACTTATTATTTTATTGCAGCTCATCCCGGATGCACCGAAGAAGATATGAAAAAATTAAAAAATTTATCTTCGGAAAAACTAAAAATAAATCCCGAACAAATACAAATTTTCACTCCTACTCCGTCAACTTATTCAACTTTAATGTATTATACCGAAACAAACCCGTTTACTGGCGAAAAGCTGTTTGTAGAAAAAACTCACTCCGGAAAAGAAAATCAGAAAGAAATATTAATGCATAAACCTAAAACTTATTTAAGCAGCAAGAAGCACAGAAATGGGAAATAAAGTTTTTTCCGAAATAAATGACAGAATTGCTGCTATATCCTCAGCCGGTAAAAATATGCTTATCGGTATCGGCGGTCCGGGAGGAACAGGCAAAACAAGTTTTACAAAACGAATGATGAACTTATTTCCTTCAGGCAGAATGATAAGTCTCGATGATTACAGATTTTCGCGCGAAAGCAGAAAACTAAGCGGACTTAAAGGCTCCGATCCTTGCGCGAACAAGATTGATTTAATTAAGCAGCATTTAAATTTAATAAAAGAAAATTCTTCATTTACTAAACCGGTTTACAACCCGGAAACAGGATGCGACAGTGAAACTGAAATTTATATTCCTGCAGAAATAAATTTTATTGAAGGTGAATTAGTTTTTTTTAACGGACTGGTTAATTTTTTTGATTTATTGATTCACATAGATTCCGATAAACAAACCCAATTAAAATCGAGACTAAAACGCGATAAAGTAAATAAATTATTATCTTTAAAAGAAGTTCAAGAAATATTCCTTAAAAGTAATGTTGAAGATTACGCAAAGTTTTACCGTCCGAATATTAGCAAAGCCGGAATTTTACTTTTTGCGGATGATAATTACAATATCAGTCTGATAAAAAAATAATTTCCTTTAATTTATTTTTTGAAAAATGCTTATTATTATCAACAAAAAAATATTTATTTTTTCTAATAAAAGAGATTCCAGATGGCTTCACCCACAAGCAAATTAGCAATTCTGTTTGCAGATATTTCGCGCAGCACGTATTTGTTTGAGCTTTACGGTGATGTAACCGCCCGGCAAATTGTTGCCGAAACACTTACAATTCTTGCCGAAATTACCCGCAAATACAATGGTTTCATAATTAAAACTATCGGCGACGAAATTTTTTGCACCTTTGTTAGACCTGAGCAGGCATTTAAAGCTGCATGCGAAATGAACCGCAGCCTCCACCGCGGAGTTCCCGGCTCGCAGGTAAAAATATCGATCAAAATAAGTCTGCATTACGGTCCCGTTTTAATCGAAAATAATGACGTTTACGGAGATGCCGTAAATCTTGGCAGCCGCATTATGGAAGTCTGCAAACCTGAACAAATACTGATTTCCACATCTACTTTGGATTATTTACCCGAACCGTATCCTTCACCGGTAAGAAACATCGGAAAAATTCAATTCCGCGGCAAACTTGAATCGGTAGACATAACAGAAATTATCTGGCAGGAAGATACATCGGCATTAACAAAACACCCTACAATAATTAAAGAAAGGAAAAAAGGACTTAACGTTTTATATCTTGAACTGACTTACCAGAACAAGAAAGTTATTTTGACAAACGAAAATCAGATTTTCCATATAGGAAGATCGGAAAACAATGATTTAATAATTGATAAAGATTTAGTTTCGAGACGACATGCTTACATCGAGTACCGGAACGGTAAATTTACTTTAGCCGACCGAAGTACAAACGGAACTTATGTTAAGTACGATGCAGGCGAAAATATTCTTGTGCAAAGAGAAGAAATTGTTTTATTCGGCGACGGAAGCATCCGTTTTGGTGATGAAAAAGATACACAAGATCAGATACGTTTCAGCTGTAAAGTTTAATTCTGCTTTCCCAAAAGCTTTTTAAAATTATTTTTCCACTTTAAAGGATTTCTCCATTCGCTCCAGAAACGCGAAATTGTTTCAAGTTCAACAGGTTCGTAAAATTTAAA
>CAYTFZ010000185.1:0-3253 GCA_964437215.1 uncultured Melioribacteraceae bacterium
AAAAGCATATTAAAACAATTGAAGAATATACCCGTAAAATTGCTATTGAACTTAAGGTAATCGGACTGATGAATATTCAATATGCAATTTACAAAAATGTTGTTTATGTTCTCGAGGCTAATCCGCGCGCATCGCGCACTGTCCCGCTTGTTTCTAAAGTATGCAATATACCTATGGCTAAGCTGGCTACACAGATAATGCTCGGCAAGAAATTATCGGATTTAAAACTTAAAAAGAAAAACATAAAACATTTCGGCGTAAAAGAAGCCGTTTTCCCTTTCAATATGTTCCCTGCAGTCGATCCTGTGCTGGGTCCTGAAATGCGTTCTACCGGAGAAGTTTTAGGTTTGGCAGACAGTTTCGGACTTGCATTCTACAAATCGCAGGAGGCAACACAAACCTGTCTTCCTATTTCGGGAACTGTTTTAATGACAGTTGCAGACCGCGATAAAGATAAAATTATTGAAACTGCCAAAAACTTTAAGGCTATGAACTTCAGAATTCTAGCTACTGGCGGAACACATAAATTCCTTATTGATAATGGGATTGAATCGGATTTAATAAAAAAAGTTCACGAAGGCAGACCCAACATTGACGATGCCATTAAAAATAAAGAAATCAATCTTGTTATTAACACGCCTGCCGGCAAGAAAAGCGAATATGATGATTCTTACATCCGGAAAAGTGCAATTAAAAATAAAATCCCCTACATCACGACAACTTCCGCTGCCCTTGCCTCAACTGCAGGAATTAAGGACAGACTTGAAGGCGAGTATAAAGTAAAATCGCTTCAGGAATATCATAAATCCATTGAAGATTAAAAATTTTTCTAAAAAGCCTCCTATACCGGAGGCTTTTTTTTTAGGATCTATTGTAATATTTAATTCCAGTTGACCAGTATTATTTCCCTAAAAAATAATTTGCATTCCGCATTTCCTTAATCGTATATTTACGATATACGATTAAGGAAATATGTTATGGCATTTTCAAAAAAAGATGAATTTACTCCGGAAGAAATCTGGTTATCAGATGCTGCTAAAGCGCTTGCGCATCCGGCGCGAGTAAAAATACTGCAAATCCTTACTGAAATGGATGCTTGCATGGTTGGAAACATTGTTGATTTACTTCCGCTTTCGCAATCAACAGTTTCGCAGCATTTAAAGGAACTGAAGAAAGCCGGATTTATTAAAGGGACAATTGACGGACCAAAAGTCTGCTACTGCACTGACAATGATGTCCTAAACAAATTTAAAAAAGAATTAGATAAATTATTTAATAAAATCGGTTGTTGCCGATAGGAGAACAAAATGAAGGATAATGAAGAATTGAAAAAAATTGTAAGAGATAAATATGCTGAGATTGCCGTTTCGAAACAGCAAACAAGCTGCTGCAGTAAAGAAGCAAACTGTTGCGATTCAAAGGTTGAAGAATATACTGTTTTTCAAGATGATTATAGTAAACTTGACGGATATGTTGCTGATGCCGATTTAAAACTCGGCTGCGGTGTTCCAACAGAATATGCCGGAATAAAAAAGGGAGATACTGTTGTTGATCTTGGCTCTGGAGCCGGTAACGACGTTTTTGTTGCGCGGGCTTTAACAGGAGCTGATGGTAAAGTCGTAGGAATTGATATGACAATTGAGATGATACAGAAGGCGAACATTAACAAAGAAAAATCAGGATTTAGTAATGTTGAATTCCGTTTGGGCGACATTGAAAATATGCCTGTAGAGAACAATTTTGCGGATGTTGTTTTAAGCAATTGCGTGCTTAATCTTGTGCTAGATAAAAAGAAAGCTTTCGCCGAAATTTATCGAATTTTAAAACCAGGCGGTCATTTTTGCATTTCCGACATAGTTTTAAAAGGCACTATGCCCGAAAAATTAAAAGAATCGGCAGCCCTTTATGCCGGTTGCGTTTCCGGAGCAATCGATCAGGATGAATATCTTAAAATTGTAACCGAAAGCGGATTTACGAATGTGGAAATTAAACGGTCTGTTTCAAATAAAATTCCTGAAGATTTGTTGAAAGAATTTCTGACCGGTTCTGAAATTATTGAATTTGAAAAATCGCTAAAAGGAATTTTCAGTATTACGGTTGTTGGATATAAAAGTTAAATAACTATATGCCTCTTCTCTTGGGGGAAGCTTTTATCCATTAAATAATAGAAGTATTATTTTGTTATAGAAACTTTAAGGTATCTATTTACTTTTAATCCATTTTAAAATTATATTTAATTCATGGAAAATTTAATAAATGATAACAGTTTTAAATTAAAATTTGATGGTCAAATACATCAAATTGATGCCAATGTTTTAATTAATAGTCTTATCCATACTACTTCAATTATTCAAGAAGTAAATAAATATCTTGATACTGGAAGAAAAATTGAAATAAAGGTTAAAGCTCTTGAAAAAGGAAGTTTCCTTGTACATATTGAGTTACTTGAAACAGCACTTGATTCACTACGTTCTTTATTTACAAAAGAAAGTATTGAATTGACGGCAAATATTATTACAATACTAGTTGGTTTGATTGGTGTTAAAAAATTTTTAAAGGGAAGAAAACCAAAATCGATTGAGCAAACAGAAAATAAAACTAAAATTGCAAATGAAAATGGGGACATTTTAATAATTGAGAATTCTACATTTAATATTTATGAAAATAGCTCAATCGTAAAAGATGCATTGGCACAAAATTTTGATGCAATTAATAATGATCCCTCAATAACAGGCTTTGAAATAACTGATAAAGATGAAAAACCTATTATTCGAGTCGAAAAGGAAGAATTTTCTAATTTATCTTTAAAATCCGATGAGATTGCAGATGATGAAAGAATTATTAAAGAAGCTGCAACCCTTAACATTGTTAGACTTTCATTTGAAGAATCTTTGAAATGGGAATTCTATTATAAGGGGAATAAAATATCCGCAAAGATCAAGGATCCCAACTTTTACGAATTAATAAATAAAGGCGAATCCTTTGCTAAAGGAGATATTTTGGAAGTTGAATTGCAGATAAATCAAAAATGGGAAGGTTCTGTAAATACATTTATTAATAAATCCTATCATATTAATAAAATAATTAGACATATTCTTCGTGATGAACAGCAGAAGTTTAGATTTGATGAGTAATATATTCAGTATCTTTTTGAATATAACCCTCTTGCTAGTTTATTTTAAACAATACTTTTAAGTGCGGATAAATTTTTTCATTTTGCAGTTTAACGAAATGATATTATATTTCGTCAGTT
>CAYTFZ010000186.1:0-3190 GCA_964437215.1 uncultured Melioribacteraceae bacterium
CATTTTTCAGGTCGTCAATAAATTGCGGAAGTTCGATGCACAAAAAACCGTTATTAATTGCATTTCGCTGATAAGTTGCATTTAACGAACCGGCAATAACCAGTTTAATTCCTTTATATTTTAAAGCTGTGGCAGCCTGCTCGCGCGAGCTTCCGGTTCCAAAGTTGTATCCGGCTGCAAGAATATCACCATCATTTACAACATTTACAAATTCAGGGTCGTAGTTTTCCATTACGACTTTTGCCTGTTCTTCGGGAGTAATATCATCATTATAGGTATATTTACCGGGGTAAATTCCATCCGTGTTTATATTATCCTGATAACAGAAAACAACTCTTCCTACTGCTTTTTCAGGAAATCCTTCAATTATTTTAACTTCTTTTTCAGCGTCACCGGATATTGATTCTTTTTTAATCTCGCCTTTTAGTGAAGATATTGAAAAACTAAACGGAGAAACTATTTTACCTGCAAGCGCCGAAGCTGCCACAACTGCAGGTGAAGCAAGATATGCTTTTGCATTTGGCGAACCCATTCTTCCTTTAAAATTACGGTTAGTTGCTGAAATTCCAGTTTCGCCGTCTTCAAGCAGACCTGTGCCGAGTCCGATGCAGGGACCGCATCCGGGAGGCAGGGGGATAGCTCCGGCTTCAATCAAATCGTTCCAGTATCCCGAAATTTCTGCTTCTTTCTGCACTTCGTTTGAAGCGGCTGCAATATAAAACTTTACATCCTCGGGAATTTTTTTCCCTTTAACAATTTCAGCGGCTTCCTTAATATCTTCAAATCTGCTGTTAACACAGCTTACAAGATATGCCTTGTTAATTTTTATATTTTGATTTTGGAGAACCGATGCGGGATTTGCAGTTTTTAATGTATTCGGACCGGCAACGCAAGGTTCTACTTCGCTGATATCAAAAGTAATTTCCTGAAAATATCCTGCGTCTTTATCCGGCTGAAGAGAAGGAAGTTCTTTTAATAATTCTTCAATTCTATTTTTATTTAAACGCGGATGAACGCCTTTCCCGTCAGCATCAGAAGGAACTCCGGCAAGTCCGCGTCTGCTGATGAATTCTGCGCGTTTTTTCAGCCAGTCAATTGTAATTTCATCAATAGGGAAAACTCCTCCCAGCGCGCCCCATTCTGTTGTCATATTTGCAACTGAAAGCCGCTGATCAACTGATAAATATTTTACTCCTTCGCCCGAAAATTCAATACAGTGATTAAGAACTTCGTCTTTGTTGAAAAATCCGCAAAGCGCAATAATTATATCTTTTCCGGTTACGCTTTTTTTAAGACTTCCCGATAAAACTACTTTCGTAACCGGCGGAATCTGCCACCAGGTTTTTCCGGTAGCCCAAATAGATGCTGCATCGGTGCGCACAATCGGGGTGCCCAATGCGCCAAGTCCGCCGTACATATTCGAGTGGCTGTCGGATGCGACAACAAAAGTCCCCGGAAAAGCGTATCCTTCTTCGCACATAATCTGATGTCCTATTCCTCTTCCGGCAGGATAAAAATCGGCTCCGGCATTCCGGGCAAATTCTTCTATTTTTTGGTACTTTTCAAGATTTTTATCGCTTTTATCCTGAATGTTATGATCGAGAGTAATTACAACCTGACGCGGATTTGCAAGCTTTTTCGCGCCGATGCTTTTAAATTTCGGAATAACCGCACCGGTGTTATCGTGCGTCATCACGTAAGCAGGGCGAATTGATAAATAATCTCCGGATTTTACAACTTGTCCGGATTCAAGTCCTACTGCATATTTCTGAGCTATTTTTTCTATTAAATTTTGAGGCATAAAAGTCCCATAAAGAGTATGAGTATGGATGAGAGTAAGGGAAAGAGCAAGATAAAATAATCTTACTCTTACTTCTTACTCTTACATCTTTCTAATAATTTCGTCTGTTATTTGTTGTGTTGTGCAGGCGCCTTTTGAAAATACATCTGGTCCGCCTTTTAGTTTTAGCATATCGTAAGTTTTAACTTTGCCTTCTTCAATTACTTTTGCTACTGCATTTCTTATTTTATCCGATTTCTCCTTTTCACCGAGATAATCGAGCATCATACAGGCGCTTAAAATCATAGCAATCGGATTTACAATTGAAGGATTGAGTTCCTGATATTTCGGGGCGCTGCCGTGAGTCGGTTCGAATACCGCGCAGTTTTCGCCTATGTTTGCGCTGCACGCAAAACCAAGTCCGCCAACCAGACCTGCAAAAGCATCGCTGACAATATCCCCGAACATATTTTCGGCAACAATTACTCCGTAAATTTCAGGATTTTTAGTCAGCCACATCATCTGCGCATCTATGTTTGTATCCCACAATTGAATATGCGGATATTTTTTTGCAACTTCCTTGGCAATGCTTATCATCATTCCGGAAGTTTCGCGCAGTACGTTTGGTTTTTCGCAGACAGTAACATTTTTATATCCGAATTTGTTGGCATATTCAAAAGCGGCATTCATAATTCTTTCGGTTGCATAGCGGGTGACAATTCTTGTTGAAACAGCCATATCCTCGCTTTTCACGTCCTTAAATATTTTCATTTTCGGATGAGAATCGAGCGCATCTCTAACCATTTTAGGCGGGTTTGTCCATTCCACTCCGCCGTACATTCCTTCGGTATTCTGGCGGAAAATTACTGTATCAACCATCGGCTCAGTAAACCCGTCGTTAGTTCTGATAATAAAATTAAGCGGATTTCCTTTAAAAGATTTGCACGGACGGATACATAAATCGAGGTTAAAATGCTGGCGCATTGCCACAATCGGTGAAAAGTAAACGCAACCTTTGCCTTTAAGTTTATCGGAAAGTTCATCGTCGGCTTCTTTTTTTGGTTTGCTCGTAATCGCGCCGAAAAGACCAACTTTGTGTTCCTCCAGCAGTTTTATTGTTCTTTCAGGCAGAGCATTCCCTTCGTTTATCCAAAAATCCCAACCTATATCTCCGTGAATATATTCAGCTTCAAATCCTGCTGCATCAAGCACCCGTATTGCTTCGGGCAGGACGGTTTTACCGATTCCATCTCCCGGCATTGCTACAATTTTTCTCATTTAGTTTATTTCCAAAGATTATTAAATTAATTATGTAAAATTACCCAACTGAACCGTAATTTACAAGGAAGGAAAGTAATATTTAATTGGGCGAAGAGAAAAAGGTAAACGGAGAAGGGAGAGCGAAGTATA
>CAYTFZ010000187.1:0-3026 GCA_964437215.1 uncultured Melioribacteraceae bacterium
GTCCTGCCAGGGCTCGAACCTGGACTCTTCTGATCCAGAGTCAGACGTGTTGCCAATTACACCACAGGACAATTTTTAAGAATGGAAATATATGTCCTGACCGGTTAAAAGTCAACTTATGGCTTTATTTTTGTTATCAATTAATATGTCTTGTAAAAAAATACTTCTTTTATATTTGTATTCATCTTGCTATTTTTTGACATATGAGGAAATTGATTTTTATATTATTTGTTTGCAGTCTGATAAATGGTCAGAATTACTTTTTCTTCGGAGAAATAGGTGATTTCGTTTCACCTGTTTCAATTGCTGCAGACCAATCCGGGAACCTGATTGTTTGTGATCTTCATACCAATAAAATTACTAAAATTGATACTCTCGGAAATGTTCAGAAAACTTGGGGCGGATACGGCTGGGATGACAGCGGTTTCGATTTTCCGGCTGACATTTGCATAAACGCCCTTAAAATTTTTGTAACAGATAAAAATAATCATTCTGTAAAAATTTTCGATAAAGATTTGAATTTTATAGGAAGTCTTTCGGGTGCAAAACAAAGCGATAATATGGCTGTTTTTAATTATCCGGCAAGTTGCTGCGTTTCGGACTTGGGGGATTTATTTATTATAGATTCCGAAGAAAATAGAATACTTAAATTCAATTTTATGCACGTTTATCAATCCTCTATCGGCGGTTACGATGCAGGGATTTACCAGCTTTCAAAACCGGCTTCTGTTGCCCTTAACAGCCGCTCGGAATTGTTTACTGCCGATGGAAATAATATCGTCTGTTTCGATAATTTCGGGAACGGGATTAATATCATTGAGATGGATAAGCCCGTTAAAAAAATCCGGAATTACCGCGATTTTATTTTTTTCATTTCAGATAACAATGTTTATTTTTTTAACTCCGCCGAACATTCTTATTCAATAAAAAAAATTAGTTTTAAAGGATTTGATAAAATTGATGATTTAATAGACCTGGCTGTAATAAAAAATAAAATATACATTTTAACACAAGAACAAATCTTAATTTTCGAACGCGTAAATTGAAACCTGCAGTAAAAATCATTTTATTTTTCCCATTAATACTTTTAACCTTTTTAATATTTCACCAATTTTTTTTTGGTAATTCACCTGGATTATATCTGCTTTCATTACAGAGCTGCTCCACTATTTGCCACCAAGAGCAGGCAAAATCTTTTTTTGTTGACGGTATAAAAATGCCTGTATGCTGCCGCTGTACCGGAATATACTTTGGAGCATTCAACGCTTTTCTTATTTCTTTTTTTGTTACCAAAATCTTTTTTAAAAATCTAAACGCATATTTTCTGGTAATGATTTTGCTTGCGGCCGATGTTTTATCAGTTACTGCAGGATTTTATTCGTACAACAAAGTTTTCTCTTTTTTAACCGGATTTCTGTTCGGATACTCAACATTTTATTATATTTGCATCGGTTTCAATAAATTATTATCTGAATTAAGTCCGAGGTAATTTCTGAATAAATTTATGCCTTCTCTGATTTGCGGTTTTTCTGCGGGAGTGCTTCTTGTAGTACCTTTTTTAAGTAACAGTATGTGCTGCCTTATTGTGCCTGCAGCAGCAATTATATCTCTTTTTCTTTTTAAGAAAGGAAACCGGCTTGAAAGAAAAATCACATCTAAAGAAGGAATGCTTTTAGGTCTTTTTACCGGATTATTCGCTGCTTTATTTGCAAGTACGTTTGATATTTTAATTACATTTATTTCGCATACAAATCAGCTTGTGCAGACTTTACCTGAAATTGAAGAAGCTTTCAGCGACTTTTCGGAAAATCATTTATTTAAACAAGCGCTTACAATGATGGGAGAAATGGCGGTGGATATACAGGACACAGGATTCTCACCCTTCTATGCGCTTACTGTGATTTTAAATAATTTTACATTTTACGTTATACTGGGCTTTTTTGCCGGTCTTGCAGGAATTAATTTAGTTAACAGAAATAATTCAACTAATATAAGCGATAATCAGTTATGATCTCTTTTATATTTTTCATTATCAATCTTATTTTTCTGCTTTTTATCTTTTTTGTTAAATTGCGCAAATCGTTATCAGAAGCCTTTCTTAATGCCGGTCTTATAATACTGATTTTTGTTATCGGCTGGACAATATCAACATCGTTTTCGCGCATCATTCTGCCGGCTGAAGGATTCGGTGAAAATTTTACTACAGACGATTTTTCGTTAGTGCTTCTTACTGCGGCAGAATTTTTCTTTTATATGATTTATTATAAAAATCTGTTTAGCGAAGGCGATAAGGGAAAGTAATTACTACAGATTGTTCGTTTTTTTTCTGTCCGATTCTCAGCGGTTCAAAACGCCAGTTTCTTAATGAATTTATTGCTGCCATTTCCAGCCGAGTATCTGCTTTCATCAACGGAATAATTTTACCAACCGAACCATCGGGCAGTATCGAGAACTTAAGTTTTATATCTATTTCCTTTGAAACTCCATCGGGATATGCCGGAAGTTCGTAACTGTAAATTTTACGTTTTCCTCCTCCGCCCCAGGCTATTTCAAAACCTGAAGAACCTGCTCCGTCTCCTGATTCTCCATCTCCCGAAGCAAAATTATCGGTAGTTTCATTCTGCTTTTCCTCCGATTTTTTCTTGTCTGAACTTGTTTCGGATTTTTTATTATCTTCATTCTTCTTATTCACCGATTGTTGGTCGTTATTTTTAACTACAGGAAGATTTACATCTTTGGTTTCTTCAATAGTTTTTTCTTTTTCCTCCGGTAAAACAGATTCTTTTTGCGAAACAGCATCTTCAGGCAGCATTTTACCGTATTTCCCTGAATTACCTCCAGCAAAGTTGCCAAACCCGATTGTTACAAACTCTTCGGATTTCTGTTCAGGTTCAAATGTAAAAAACATAAACGTTAAAAATATTGCTGCATGGATTATCAGAGAAATTAAATGCGAAAATCTGTTTTGCGTTTTTCCGTTCATTAATAGCTCAATTTTTCAGTTTCAATAGTAAATTTTTCCAATC
>CAYTFZ010000188.1:0-2949 GCA_964437215.1 uncultured Melioribacteraceae bacterium
ATTTTTAAAAATTATCAAGCTAAAATTGAAGGCACTCTTTACCCGACCGGAAATTTCCTACATAAATAATTCAGAATTAAGCATTTCCCGATAAATCGGGACAGGCAGAATTCAAAATTAAAGAGAGTAGGATTAAGAGTAAGAAAAACCTAAAGACCTAATTCCCTGAAATCCTGATTTTGCTAATAACTGAAAACCGTTTTTTCCCCGTCGTGCTTGATAAAAAGTAACAGATTGTTATATTTCGTTTTGCATTTCTTTATTTCTGGTTCTATTATTGGAGAATTATATGCCCTTTGCAAAAATTGAAATATCTTTTCGCACTCCCGCTGATTTTGTTAAAAACGTTGAAGCACAGCGCTTTCCAAAATACGAATTTCATATTGCCCGGCAGATACGCGAAAAATACGATTTTGAGGAAGAATTATTTTCAATTACCGGGAATGTGATTCTTGCTGATTTCAGGGCAGTGCGCAATTTTACCGAAAAGATAAACCGGAAAAGAGGAAATGAATATAAAGTAAGAGCAGGGCAGGTTAACGCAACCGGTCTGCTGGATGAAATTTATCATTTTATAATCCGTGAATACGAAGCCACGCACAACCCGGGAGTTTTTTCGCGCATTGTAAATTACCTGGAAAAGAAGCTTACAAAAAAACGCTTCCGTTTCATCGTATCCGAATTTGTTGATCTTTTCCCGCCATCCGAAGTATATAAAAACAAAATGAGCGTTGCCGATTATATTGCATCATCCACCGAAGGCAAACCGAACATAGAAATAATAATTGAAGAAATGGCGCTGCTATATTTTGCAAATCTTAATCCGGCTAATGCGGGTCTTAAAGAATTATTTGATGATACATATTTCGGGAACAGATTGATTTATGCAAAATCCGTAATGAATATGGAAGAAATGTTTAAGAACGAAAAACCGTTCGGACCGGAAAATCAGGATTTGTTCACACTGCTTAGAGCACCAATTTTGCATAGTCCCGAAGATATTGAAGGACAGCTCGATTTTATTCAGAAAAAATGGGGAATAATTTTAAAGGATAAGTTTACAAAAAGAATATTAACAAGCAGGGATTTGATAAAAGAAGACAGGCGGTTCGACGGATTCGGCGGAGGAAAAGCGCCTACAGTTGTTCCGAAATACCGCGGACTTCACGATGATCTTCTTTCGCTGGGAAAATCGGGTTACAATTATGCTGCCGATAGCTCGCTCGATTATCTCGAACCGGAACAGTTCACACCCGATATTCACTGGATGCCGAATGTGGTTATGATTGCAAAAAATGCTTACGTCTGGCTCGATCAGCTTTCAAAAAAATACGGCTGGCACATTCATAAACTTGATCACGTTCCTGATGAAGAACTCGACGAAATTGCCGGAATGCACATTAACGGTCTGTGGCTTATAGGATTGTGGGAAAGAAGCGTTGCTTCGCGGAGAATAAAGCAGATTATGGGAAATCCCGACGCAATTTCTTCTGCTTATTCATTATGGGATTACGAAGTTGCTTACGATCTCGGAGGCGAGGCTGCTTTTCAGAATCTTAAAGAAAGAGCCTGGAAACGCGGAATAAGACTGGCAAGCGATATGGTGCCTAATCATACTGGAATATACAGCCGCTGGGTACTCGAAAAGCCGCATTATTTCATTCAATCAAATTACAGTCCTTTCCCGAATTACTCTTTTACCGGGGTGGATTTATCGGAAAACAGCGATATGCAAGTGAGAATTGAAGACGGTTACTGGCGTCATTCCGATGCTTCGGTTGTTTTCCAGCGGATTGATAACAGAACCGGGGAAGTAAAATATATTTATCACGGAAACGACGGAACGAATATGCCGTGGAACGATACGGCGCAATTAAATATGCTTATTCCCGAAGTGCGCGAAGCGGTAATCCAGAAAATATTTGAAGTAGCGCGAAAGACATCAATTATCCGTTTCGACGCTGCAATGACACTGGCAAAAAAACATTTTCAGCGCTTGTGGTATCCTCAGCCCGGAACAGGCGGCGATATTCCATCCCGTTCGGATCACGCTTTAACAAGACAGGAATTTGATAATTGGTTTCCTAAAGAATTTTGGCGCGAAGTGGTTGACCGCATTAACGAGGAATTACCCGAAACTCTTCTGCTTGCCGAGGCTTTCTGGCTGATGGAAGGATATTTTGTGAGAACTCTTGGAATGCACCGCGTTTATAACAGCGCGTTTATGCATATGATTATGAACGAAGAAAACAGGAAATACCGCGATTTAATTACGAATACACTCGAATTTGAACCCGAAATTCTGAAACGTTATGTTAATTTTATGAGCAATCCCGATGAAGAAACTGCAATAAAACAATTTGGAACGGATGATAAATATTTCGGCACATTTATTTTAATGATTACATTGCCCGGGTTGCCGATGATTGCACACGGACAGATTGAAGGCTACACCGAAAAATACGGAATGGAATACAGACGCGCTTATTATAATGAATCGCCTAACCAATGGCTGATTGACCGGCACAGAAGGGAAATATTTCCTGTGCTGAAAAAAAGGTATTTATTCAGCGAAGTATATAATTTCTGGTTTTTCGATTTTCACGATAACGCCGGGTATATTAACGAAAACGTTATGGCTTATTCAAACGGTTACGGACACGAACGAGCGCTTATTTTTTATAACAACAAATACGATTCTGCTTTTGGAAGAATTTATCACTCCGCACCCAAACTTGTACCGGGCGAAAACGATAAATATCTTAAACATATTACTATCGGAGAAGCGCTGTCAATCAAAAATGATGGCAAATACTTCTACATTTTCCGCGAATCAATTTCGGGCTTGGAATTTATAAAAGCAGGGAACGAGTTTTACAATGATGGATTTTACATAGAACTTCAGGGATTTAAGTACAAAGTTTTTATGGATTTCCGCGAAGTTTACGA
>CAYTFZ010000189.1:0-2873 GCA_964437215.1 uncultured Melioribacteraceae bacterium
ATATTTTGAATAAAATATTTAAGAAATTGTTAAGATTTTTCTTCATTATTAAATTTCTATTAAATTCATCTTAAAACTTTATAATAGAATTTAACTTTGAATTAAAGTATTTTTAAGCGTTCAATTTTTATATTTAACTCGAAAGTAAATATGTCCAAAACTCCGTTGATGTCTCAATATTTTTCTATAAAAGAAAGTAATCCGGATACGATTCTTCTTTTCAGGGTGGGCGATTTTTTTGAGACTTTTGAAGATGATGCAAAAACCGCTTCCAAAGTTCTTGGAATTACATTAACCAAAAGATCAAACGGAGCTGCAGGAGACGTCCCTTTAGCAGGATTTCCTCATCATGCAATTGATACATATCTCCCTAAACTTGTTAGGGCTGGTTACCGTGTGGCGGTATGCGAACAAATGGAAGACCCAAAACTTGCCAAAGGAATAGTAAAACGCGAAGTAGTTGAAGTTGTTACTCCGGGAGTTGCCCTATCCGATAAAATCCTCGATCACAAAAAAAATAATTATCTCCTTTCGGTTTATCTTGAGGAAAACACAGCAGGAATTTCTTTTTGCGATATTTCCACAGCAGAATTTTTCGCATACGAATGCAGTATTTTGGAAGTTCAGCAGCAGATTGAATTTGTAAATCCCTCAGAAATAATTGTATGTAAAAATCAAAAAACTGAAATTGAGCAGATATTAAAAAAATTAAACCGCGAAATACGTATTACACGTCTGGACGATTGGATTTACGCTTACGATTATTCCCGCGAAATTCTTATAAACCACTTCAAAACGGTAAACCTTAAAGGTTTCGGAATTGATTATTTTCATTCGGGCATAATTGCTGCGGGAAGCGTTTTGCATTATCTTCAGGAAACGCAAAAAGTTAATCTCCTTCACTTGAATAAGATAGGCGCTTACAATCCGTCCGATTATATGCTTCTCGATTTTTCCACAAAAAGGAATCTCGAAATTACTTTTTCGATGAACGACGGCGGAAGCGAAGGATCGTTAATTTCTATTCTGGATAAAACTCAAACTCCAATGGGCGGACGAATGCTGAAAAAATGGATTTCGGCTCCCTTGCGGAAACTGAACCCTATTTTAAAAAGACAGGAATGCGTTGAAGAATTTACAAATCATAAAGTTTTGCGGAATAATATACAAAATGAATTAAAAGAAATAGGCGACCTCGAAAGATTAATTTCGCGGGTTTGCACCGGAAGAATTAATCCCAGAGAGCTTATATCAGTTAAAACTTCATTAAAAAAAATTCCTTTAATTAAGCAGCTTCTTGATAATTCAAGATCGGAAGTATTGCAGCAGATAAATGAAAAACTTAACGACCTGGATGCCCTTGTTGAACTGATGGAAATTTCGTTGAGTGATAATCCGCCTGCGGCAATTTCGGACGGCGGGGTTATAAGACAAGGTTTTAATGCCGAGCTTGATGAGATACGCGATATCTCGCAGAATGCAAAAAGCTGGATTGCAAATTTTCAGAAAACTGAACGCGAAGTATCTGGAATCCCTTCATTAAAAGTTAATTTTAACAAGGTTTTCGGATATTACATTGAAATAAGCAACGCACATAAAAATAAAATCCCCGAAAATTACCTGCGCAAACAGACTTTAGTAAACGGCGAAAGATATATAACCCCCGAACTTAAAGCTTACGAAGACAAAATACTTAACGCCGAAGATAAAATTATTCAGCTCGAAACCCGGCTTTTTAACGAAATAAGGATGAAAACAGCAGCCGAAACAGAAGCAATTCAGCAGAACGCAAATCTTATTGCAATGCTCGATTGTTTTGCCTCGCTTGCAGAATGCGCCGAAATTTATAAATATGTAAAACCAGAAGTAAATAATTCCGAAAGAATTGAAATAATAGGCGGACGTCATCCGGTTGTGGAAAGAATTATTCTGCCCGGAGAAAAATATACCCCTAACAATTGCACTCTCGATAATAATGAATGCCAGATAATTATTCTTACAGGTCCTAATATGGCAGGTAAATCTGTTTACCTCAGGCAGGTCGGTTTAATTGTTCTTCTTGCGCAAATCGGTTCTTTTGTGCCGGCGCAAAGTGCAAAAATAGGATTGGTAGATAAAATTTATACGCGCGTTGGAGCAAGCGATAATATCGCTGCCGGTGAAAGCACGTTTCTTGTTGAAATGCAGGAAGCCGCCAATATTTTAAATAACGCCACAAATAAAAGCCTTATTCTGCTTGATGAAATTGGCCGCGGAACCAGCACTTTCGACGGAATTTCGATAGCCTGGGCAATTACGGAATACCTTCACGAAAATCCTGATGTTTCTGCAAAAACTTTATTTGCCACGCATTATCACGAATTGAACGAAATGGCTTCTATTTTTCCTAAGATTAAAAACTTTAAAGTTGAAGTGCGCGAATACGGCGATAAAGTTATATTTCTTCATAAAGTATCTTCCGGCGGAGCCGACCACAGCTACGGAATTCAGGTTGCACAAATGGCTGGCTTGCCCGAACCAGTTACAAACCGGGCTAAAGAAATTTTAGGAAATCTGGAAAGCAAAGAATTAACTCCTTACGAAATTAAAAAAGCAAAAATGGAAAAGTTTTCGAAGAAAGATGATTACCAGATTTCGCTGTTCGAAATGAAAGACGATGAACTCCGCAAAGAAATTTCCGAAATTTCGGTTGATAACCTTACCCCTTTGGAAGCCTTGAACAGATTAAATGAATTGAAGAAAAAAGTGATAAAATAATTTTAGGCTATAAACTTTATTCTTAATATTTTTTACATTATAATAAAACCCCGGAAAACCGGTAAAAATTCAAACCTCCAAGGATTTAATAACCTTGGAGGTTTTAGCTAAACTTA
>CAYTFZ010000190.1:0-2859 GCA_964437215.1 uncultured Melioribacteraceae bacterium
CAAAATAGTAAAAAAATATTTACAAAAAAATATTTACAATTCAAGAATATTTTTGGTATATGCAAGAGGAAAAATGCAATACGATGCAAAAAAACGGTATGTGTTTGTGGGTTTTTACATTTTTATAATGACAGGTCTGGCAAAAAATAATGTAAATTTTACTTATCTCAAAAAGATTTAACAGTCATCCGAGAAAAAACATTTAATTTCCTTTAAAACAAAAAACCATTAACCCGGCAAAACTGCCGGATTAATGGTTTCAAATTCCTGAAAAATGGGAATACTAAACCCGATTTAATTCATAGGCCTGATAAAATTCATTAATTCGCGGTCGTGGTTATTCACAATTTTGCATTCATTTTCAAAATACATAGTTGCGCCGTTTTCAGCAGTATAAGCAGGCCACAAAGGCAGCTTTCCTTCAACATTCGGATTTCCTGTTTTTGCGAAGTTTAACCAGGCTGAGCTCATTTTGTCGGACAATTTCCAGGCATCTTCAGTGTTGCCTGTCCAGTCAGGTCTCAAATCAACAGTATTGAATGCCAAAGAAATATCTAAACCATGGAAAGAACCTTTGGAACTGTCATCAACAGCGCTTTTCCATGCTAAAAAATAAACGTACAACGGAGCATTTCCCTTTATTGATCTCGCATCAGCAGTTTTTATGGTATTTGGTCTGAAAACATTATCAATAGAAAGAAGATCCTGAGGTGTGTAATTTGGGTATGCTTTTGCAAACAGCTCAATATATTTATCTGTTTTATCGCCATATTCTTTAGCGAGCCGTTCTTTTGCCTGTGCAAGTGTCAAGCCTTTTTCAGCATAAGCTGTATTCATCAGCTCATTTAAGGTGGTACCCATCAAAATTGGAATATCTTTTGAAATATCTGAAAATCCGGGACTGAAAGGCTGCTGGAGTAAAACTGCACCATCTACTGAAGGTGTAAAACCAAACATTGTAGGCGCTCCGGGTTTTCTTGGTCCGGAAAGCTTCATAATAGCGTCATTCCCAGCTTTTACAAGATCAGCATAAGGAATTGAATTAAGTTTTTCTGCTTCGTTTGGTTTAAGTCCTAAATTCTCAAGTACAGATAAAGCCAATTCCTGTGATTTTTCTTTAGTCATTACATTAATAAGTGTACCGCTTTGAATAATAGCTTTGTGAAATAATCCTTTTGCAGCAGGCATACACATCAAAGTTCCCACTTTTCCGCCGCCGCCGGATTCACCCACAATGGTTACATCAGCTGGATTGCCTCCAAATTTCTCAATATTTGCTTTTACCCACTCCAATGCTTTTACAATGTCGAGCATACCGACATTTGCTGATTGAGCATATTTTTCGCCGCACGCCGATAAATCAAGAAAACCAAGTATATTGAGTCTGTGATTAACAGATACAAAAACAATATCGCCTTTTTTTGCCATTGCTTTTCCATAAGTCATTGGGTCGTTACTGCTGCCAACGTGAAAACCTCCTCCATGCATCCAGAACATAACAGGACGTTTTTTGCCATCTGCTAATCCTTTTGTCCAAACATTTACGCTGAAAAGTTTATTTTCATCCATAGTTGAATCTGGAATCCAGGCAACTATTTGTTTAGCAACGGGACCAAATTCAGTACATTCGCGAATTCCTTCCCAAGCATCCGGCAGCTGGGGAGGCATAAATCTTTCGGCTTTAGCGTAAGGAATTCCTTTGAAAGTGAAAATACCCTCATCATTAACACCGGAAATATCGCCGGAAGTTGTTTTTACAACAGGTTTTTGGTTTTGAGCTTGAATATTGTCAGCGAAATATAAACTGACAAACATCAAACAAACGGATAAAATGCATGTAATTTTTTTCATAATTTTATTTTGTTTTAGTGAGAAAATTAAATGGACTAAAAAAAGGATTTTTATTGTCCATTAAGTTATTTATTAGAGGATAGAATATAATATTTAATGAAGAATAAAGCCACAAAAACCCATACTGATATATAAAATTACCCGAAGAGAGAATAATCTTCGGGCAATTCTTAAATAATTTATTTCAGCAAAACAGCTTTAATCAGTTTATTAAATTTTTCTCCTGATTCTTTAGAAACTGCTTCCATTCTTATAAAATATGCACCGCTTGCAATTCTGCTTGCATTCCACACTAATTCATATTTCCCCGGTTCCACTGTTTTATTTTCCAGTATTTCTATAACCTGTCCTATTGCGTTTATTACATCAATTTTTACGCTGCTGAATTCGGGAATAGAATATACAATTTTTGTTACCGGATTGAATGGATTTGGATAATTTTGCGATATATTATAATTGTCTGGTCTGATATCAAGCGTTATTTCCTCCGAATAATAGAAATTACCGTCAAGATCAATTTGTTTTAGCCGTAATAATACTAATGATCCGGTTATTACTCCGCCATAACGGAACTGATAATTTTCGTTTTTATTACTGTTTCCTTTCCCCCTTACAAAACCGATTTTCTCCCAGGTGCCGTTTTCTCCCTTTTTAAGTTCAATTTCAAAACCGTAATTGTTCTTTTCGGATGCTGTATTCCAAGCAAGTTCGATAGTGTTTCCGGTTAACCTGGCGTTAAACGATACTAATTCTACCGGCAGCGTTATATCTCCTCCGCCTCCGATAACTGCTTCAGGACAAACACAAGAAGAATCTTCGGCAATAAGTACTGCCCCGGAGTTTACAAAAATGAAGTCTGCGCAAATCTGCGAATTCATTTTTACATTTGCAATGCTTCCGTCATTCAGGATAATCTGGCTTACCTGTGAGCTGACCGGTATTGAAAACAAAAAAACAAGGAGAACAAAGAATATTCTTTGATAAAGCATATTTCCCCCTTTTTATTTA
>CAYTFZ010000191.1:0-2769 GCA_964437215.1 uncultured Melioribacteraceae bacterium
TTTGCGGCAGCGGCAATTTTAACAGTTTGTGCTTTTAGATTAAGGCTTAGTACCACTATAAGTAATAAAAATATCTTTTTCATTTTATTTTTCCTTTTTAAGTTATAGTTTTTATTTACTTGTCGGATTTAAATAACTGAGGCTTTACTGTCAGCATAACATAAGCCCAGCCGTTTTGATGTGTGTCTGAATTATTTAACTTGAAATACTTTTTTGTGGCATCGGAATTAAAGTAAATACTGCAACCTCCCTGCAATGATACTATTTTTGAAGGCTTGTAGTTCAAAGTTAAATCTGCTTCGCCTCCTAAATTTTTAGCGGTTTTTACACCCGAAAAAACAAAATCCTTTTCAAAATAAAAAAGATGACCTGTCAGTTCAGCCGAAACGACTGAAGAAAGTTTTACTGCTGCACCTCCATAATAGTTTATTAATCCCTGTGCCGGCAAATTAGTATAGTAATCCATAAACCCGTTCAGCGAATGATTTGACCCATATAATCTGTTATACGTTTTTGATTTACCTGCTTCAAGATTGGCAGCGGAACCGGAATAATAATCAACTCCAATAGTTGCCGATATAACCGGATTAAACTTATATGAAATTTTTCCGGCAAAAAAATATGCTTTTAAGTCTGCAAAACCTCCTTTGTATTTAATACCGGGATTTTTACCTCTCTGCAAATTAGCTGAAATACTTCCTGACCATGCAGAAGAATCATTAGCATACGATAAATAAACTCCGTATGTAAGTCTTGGATAAAGAACTTTGTAATCGTTTGTCTTTTCGAAGCCTTCGTACACATTCATTATAGAAACGCTTGCGCCTTTAATCACCTGCTTTGAAAGCCACAAGTACCACAATGCTTTATAATTTTGCTTAGGAGTGTAGCTGTAATTTACAATATTAAGCGTGTCTTTGGAATTATTGTAGGCAAATCCGGAATGAATATCCAGAATTGAACCTGAATATTTAAGTACCAAAATATCGTGCGAACTTCCGGTATTGCTCCAGTTACTTGCCGAAAATAACCGCTGATCGTCATAAGCTAATGGCTGACGACCCATTTTTACCGAAAACCCGTGTGTGAAAATATATTCAAACCATGCTTCATACATTTCAATTTTGGAAGTGCTGGTTTTATTATTGCTGTTTCCCCAAATACGGGCATCCTGCAGCGAAATGCGCGTAATCAGTTCTTCGCTTTTATATTCTGCATTTAAACGTGTACGCTGATAAGTAGTTAAAGCAGGTGATAAAGTATCAGCAAGCGGTTTTTTATATCCCTGCATAAATTCCGTTCTTGGTCTGAATTCCGCATCAATTGTTACCTGCGCAAATAAAACTGCCGAATTAACCATTATAAATAATACTAATAATAAGTGTGTGTAATATTTCTTCATTTTCGTTACCTTTAAGTGTTAGAATTCTATGAATTTTAATAGTCCGGAACTCCTAATCATTCGCACCGATTGAGTTTCGGACTTTTATTTGAATAAAATCTTCCGTCTGATTTGATTTTTGTTACATTTTGTTCACTCACCGTATCAAGCCAGCCTCTTGTAACATTTTCCCGGTTATCAATTTTTCCGAAAAAAGGCTTTATATCCAAAAGCGGAGTTCCATCAACCATATCAACTCCGTCAATATAAATAACGCTGCCTTCAATTCTTTTCAATTCCACAATTGATAATCCTATCGGGTTGGGACGGGTAGGAGCGCGGGTTGCATAAATGCCGTGCGGTTTATCATCCATAAACGGAACCACATAAAGCTTGTAACCCTTTACCAGATGGAAGTGGTAAAGCAATATTAAATGCGAAAATCCTTCAAGATCAAACAGACCGGCAGCAAGTTCAGAATCCAACTCAATCTTACCCTCGGTACCGATAGCGGCACAAGATTGTATGGGCATTCCTGCAATCTCTTTAAATGGAGTTCGTATTATCCCTATAGGCTGATAAATAATCTCGTTTTTCATATTCTGTTTCCTTTTAAGCTTTGTTTAAGAGCGTTATAAACATTTATGGATAACGCAGGGCAAAAAAAATCAAAGATTTATTTCAATATTTATTTGCTTTATAATCTTACTTATTTCAGTTTCTATTGATTTGTATTCTTTCAAAATACCGGTTCCATAATCCGATATAAACGCGCCGCCGCCGTTTACTCCGCCCCGTTGTTTTATTATTAAAGGCGCAGGCGCAGCGCTGTTAATCTCTTCAACTATTTCCCAGGCATGCTGATATGAAATGTTCAAAATTTTTGCAGCGCTCCGTAAGCTTCCGGTTTTTATAATTTCTTTTATAAGTCCAATTTTAACAGGACAAAGAAACGATTTGCCATCACGTTTTATCAATATTTTGCATTCAATTTCAGTCATAAATCACTTGCAGTCACATTCGCTGTTATCACAATTGCACGGAATCCCTATTATTACTTCGGTGGATTTAATAACTGCATAAGCGGTATCGCCGGATTTAAGATTAAGATCGCCGATTGAATCTTTTGAAATAATGGATGAAATAACATTCCCGTTTCCGAGATCGAGCGTCACTTTTGCTGTTATAAGACCTTCGTCAACTGTAATAATTTTACCTTTTAATTTGTTTCTTGCGCTTAATTTCATATTGTTTTTTCGTATTTTTATGAATAAATAGTTTAATGCAACAAGCCAAGCTTTGTGCCACATTAACTAATGTTTGTTTTTAAGCTGTTTGCGAAGATTTGAGGTAATTAAAATCTACCCTTTGGTAGGAAAAACCTGAGC
>CAYTFZ010000192.1:0-2750 GCA_964437215.1 uncultured Melioribacteraceae bacterium
GCGGTATATCTTTACTGATTGCATTAGCAACAGTAAGCTTTCAGGCAATTAAAGCTGCGTTGGCAAATCCGGTTGAGTCACTCAAATATGAGTGACGAAATCAGGCTTTTGACGGATTGATAGTTTGAAGTATGAATAATAAGCGCAAAGCGTTTTGAGTAAAAAGGAGAAATTATGCTACAAAATTATTTGAAAATATTCTTAAGAAACCTGAAAAGAAACAAAACTTTTTCTGCAATTAATATATTTGGTCTTGCCGCAGGACTTGCCGCATCAATCTTAATTTTCTTATGGGTAGCCGATGAATTAAGTTATGACCGCCATCATAAAAATGCAGACCGGATTTGCCGGGTTATTTGGGATATTGACGGTTTCCAAATTCCTGCAACACCGGGTCCTTTTGCAGATTGGCTTTTAGAGTACATTCCTGAAATAGAACAGGCAGCCCGTGTTAATCACTCCGGTGGTTTGCTCCAATATAAAGGAAAGAAAATAAAAGTTGTCGAACGATTTATTGAGCCGCGCTTCTTTGATGTTTTTTCGTTTGAATTTGCAGAAGGAAATCCCTCTGCATCGCTTAATAAATCAGAGTCAATTCTTCTTACCGAAAAGACTGCCCAAAAACTTTTTGGAAAGGAAAATCCAATAGGTAAAACAATTACAGATGGAAATGGAAGACCTAAGATAGTAACAGGAGTGCTTCAAAATATTCCACGCAAAACTGAACCTTACTTACAGGAGGCTGATTGCTTTATTCCGTTAAGCATAATGAAATTCTGGCGGAATCCGGATTCCTGGGAAGACGGTCAGGATTATAAAACATATATATTGCTAACAAAAAATAGTTCACTGAAAGAAGTAAACGCAAAGATAAATTCAGAGTTTAATAAATTTGTTAAAAAGTATGACCCGCAGCGAGCACAGGTTTCCAGAATGAAATTCATTCTTCAGCCGATTACAGAAGTGCATTTATACTCAGATTTTAAGTTCGATTATTCGCACGGCAATATTCAATATGTTATATTTTTTAGCATAACAGCTTTTTTTATTCTGCTGATTGCTTGCTTTAATTTTATGAATCTTGCAACAGCCCGTTCATTAAAACGCTCTAAAGAAGTGGGTTTACGGAAGGTTGTGGGAGCTAACCGGTTGCACTTGATAAATCAATTTTTGGGAGAATCATTTATCATTTCAGGAATTGCACTTTGTTTAGCATTATGCATTGTAGAGCTTATTCAACCATATTTTAACAGCCTCACAGGAAAACCATTATTTATTGAATATTCAAATCCGACTGTAATTAGCGTTCTTGTTGCATTACTTTTATTTACCGGTTTAATATCAGGATTGTATCCTGCATTTGTTCTTTCGCATTTCAAACCCCTTAACATTTTAAAAAACCAGGTTTCGGCTGGCGATTCGAATCATTCGCTTGGAATGAGAAGAATTTTAGTTGTGCTGCAGTTTACCTTTTCAATTATAATAATTGCTGGAACAATAGTAGTTTACAACCAACTTTCATTTATTAAAAATAAAAATCTGGGATTTGAAAAAGAAAATTTAATCTATTTGGAATCAGAATCATTTATTACAGATTACAAAACGCTAAAAAATGAATTGCTGAAAAGCCCCGGCATCATTCAAGTAGCAGCATCAAGTGATTTACCAACCAGTATTAACCAAAACAATGGGGCAGACTGGGAAGGGCGATTAAAAGATGCGAAGTATATAAGTTTTCCCGGATTGTTTGTTACCGGGGATTTTTTGGAAACCTTTAAAATGGAAATGGCACAAGGACGATTTTTTTCTGATGAATTTACTACAGATAAAGAGCAATCATTTGTTGTTAACGAAGCTGCTGTAAAGGCAATGGGAATAACTGATCCGGTTGGAAAGAAATTCTATTCGTGGGGTAAGGATGGAAGAATTATAGGGGTGGTAAAGGATTTTCATTTTAAATCGCTGCACTGCGAAATCAGTCCGATGACGATTAACCTTGAAAACAATTTCCGTTTTTTATTTGCCAGAATTCACTCACAAAATATTGTTGAAACAATTGAACAAGTGGAAAATACTTATCGAAGCCTTTTCCCCGATCATTTATTCGAGGTTCATTTTTTTGATGAAGCTATTGATGAGTTGTATCAATCGGAAAGGAAAATGGGGACTATTATTATTTGTTTTGCTTTTCTATCGATTTTAATTTCTTGCCTCGGCTTGTTTGGCCTAGTTGCATTTATCGCTGAATGTAAAACAAAAGAAATAGGCATTCGCAAAGTTGTCGGCGCTTCGGTTATAAATGTTGTTGTTTTACTCACTAAAGATTTTACTAAATGGATTTTAATAGCAAACATAATCGCTTGGCCGGTAGCATATTACTTTATGAACAAATGGCTTGAAGATTTTGCTTACAGAATAAATATAAGCTGGTGGATATTTGCTCTTTCCGGTGGGATTGCTTTACTAATTGCATTAACAACTGTAAGCTTACAGGCAATTAAGGCAGCAACCGCAAACCCGGTCGAGTCATTAAAATACGAGTAGTATTTTAATGCGAAGATCCGGCTTGACTGGCTTTTGACGGATTGATTCACTTAAATATGAGTGACGAAATCAGGTTTTTGACTGATTGAAAGTTTGAAGTATGAATAAAATTGAAACGGACTGTTCAATAAAGCAACAGTCCATATTCTTTTTAATTTCTAATGCTTCATCTCTTTTGCTAATCCGCTTGGTCCGCTTGGGGCAAT
>CAYTFZ010000193.1:0-1172 GCA_964437215.1 uncultured Melioribacteraceae bacterium
TCTTACTCTTTTTTCGTTTAATTTTTGTAAATTTCGCAATGCAAGAAAAAGATATAACAGTAAACCGCAAAGCGCGGCACGAATACCACATTGTTCAATCCTACGAAGCCGGAATTGTGCTTTTAGGGACGGAAGTGAAATCCCTTAGGCAGCACAAAGTAAATTTAACCGACAGCTACGCGGTAATTGAAGGCGGCGAAGTTTGGATTGTAAATTCGCACATTAATGTTTACGACCACGGAAATATTAATAATCACGATCCGCTGCGCAAACGGAAATTACTGCTAAATGCTTCGGAAATAAGAAAGATAAATTCAAAAGTTCAGAGTAAAGGATTTACTCTTATTCCATTAAAATTATATTTCAAAAACGGCAAAGTTAAAGTTGAGCTTGGACTTGCAGAAGGAAAGAAACTATACGACAAACGCGAATCGATTAAAGAAAAAGATTTGAAACGCGATAAAGACAGGAATTTTAAGCAATTTAATAAATGAGGTTTTAAAATTGAGCAGCAAAATACTTTTCCCCCCGATAAACGAACAGATGGATTTAATCCGAAGAGGCGCAAACGAAATTGTTCCTGAAGATGAACTTGTAAAAAAACTTGAGAAATCTTTAAAAGAAAACAAACCGCTTAATATTAAACTTGGCTGCGACCCCACCCGCCCCGATCTTCATCTCGGTCATTCGGTTGTTCTCCGCAAACTTGCACATTTTCAGCAGCTTGGTCACCAGATAATTTTAATTATCGGCGATTTTACCGGAATGATAGGAGATCCTTCGGGAAGAAATTCTACACGTCCTCCGCTAACTTTAGAAGAAAGCCGGAAAAACGGAGAATCGTACATCGAACAGGCATCTAAAATTCTGTGCAAGGAAAAGACAAGGATTGTTCACAACTCCGAGTGGCTTGGCAAAATGAGTTTTGAGGATGTGATAAAACTTGCTTCGAAATATACGATTGCACGTATGATTGAGCGCGATGATTTTACTAAAAGATTTAAAGCAGGAATTCCTATAAGCGTTCACGAGTTTTTATACCCGCTCGCGCAGGCGATGGATTCCGTTGCAATTAACAGCGATGTTGAACTTGGCGGAACCGACCAGAAATTCAATCTTCTCGTCGGTCGCGATATTCAGCGAGAATTCGGGATGGAACCGCAGGTAATTCT
>CAYTFZ010000193.1:1272-2687 GCA_964437215.1 uncultured Melioribacteraceae bacterium
CTTGCCCGTAAGCTTGTGGAGATGTACCACAACGCAGAAGAAGCAAAAAATGCAGAAGAAGAATTCGATAAAATATTTATTAAAAAAGAAGTTCCGGACGATATTCCCGAATATAAAGCTAAAGCTGCAGAAATGCCTCTTCTCGATTTGATTGTTGAAATAGAATTTGCCCCTTCAAAAGGCGAAGCCCGCAGATTAATTCAACAAGGCGGCGTTACTCTTGACGGCGATAAAGTTACGGATACAAATATGACAATCAAATTCGGTAAAGAACAGATACTGAAAGTCGGCAAAAGGAAGTTTATAAAATTATTGTAATCCAACAAAAAAGGGAGAATAATGAAATTTTTTGTGAAATATTTTATTATTACTTTTTCATCAATTCTATTATTCTCCTGCAGTGTTGGTTTTGGCGGATTAGTTGCGCTTGATGAATCTTACAACAGCAATTCGAAAGAAATAGCCAAAAATGATTTTACTAATTTAAAAAGCGGCGATGAAATAATTCTCGAACTATCAGATTCATCGGAAGTTTGCGGCATATATCAAGATTCCGAAGGAAATAATTTTAATAACGATAACAGCTTTTTGATATCATTATTAGAAGAAAATGGGCAATTACGAACCGTAAACACAAATGAAATTAAAGTTTGTAAGTTAGTGGAAAAAGGGACAAAGATTTGGGAAGCAATTTCAATCGGGGCAATAATTGACTTTATTGTTATTTACACTATTGTAAGAAACAATAACGGATTTTAAATTTGCAGAATTATTCATATTAACCAATGGTTTTAACCATTGGCAATAAAAAAACACGAAAAAAAGCATCAAACCGTTTTAACGGTTTTCCACTTCGCTTATTTTATAGACTTCCAAAAACTTTTTATACTCGTCGTTAAATGATTTAGCTTTGTGATGATCTTCCTGATTTGATATATATTGAATAACTTTATCTATTCCGGATTCAGAAATTGAAAAAGCCGCATATCCCTTTGCCCAGGAAAATTTATAATTAACATTCTTGTTTATCCAGAATGAAGACTCCCCTTTTAATAATTTTACAATTTCTGCAACTGACTTTTCAACAGGCAATTCGATAAGAGTATGAACATGATCAGCATTTACATAATTAATTTTCATAAAAATGCCTTTCTCTTTAGAATATTCCGATAAGTGTTTCGAAATATTTTTCCGTAATTCTTTATCTACAAGTGTTTTTTCGTGATTATGAGTTCCCCAAATCAAGTGAAGCCATATTTTTGAATACGACCTGACTGACATTCAGCCTCCGTTTTTGATTTTTGCCCATAAATATAAATAATTTTTGTAAACCGTTAAAACGGTTATATTATTAATTCATCTCTCTGTCGCCAATGACTGAAGTCATTGGTTAACGAAAACTATCCTGATAACCA
>CAYTFZ010000194.1:0-2560 GCA_964437215.1 uncultured Melioribacteraceae bacterium
AAACTGATAATTGATCATTGTTTATTGGTCATTGATAATTGGAGAAAAAATGTTTGCGAATTTTGTTAAAATAATTTTCAGAAATATGCTTAGAAACAAAGCATTTTCGCTGATAAACATAATTGGATTAAGCGTTGGTATTGCCTGCTTTTTAATTTTGGCTGTTTTCGTTATTGATGAAATAGGTTACGATTCTTTTAACGATAAAGCTGACAGAATTTATCGCGTTTATATTAGCTCGGATGTTAACGGGAATGCATCAAACACTTCCAAAACTCCGGCTCCGCTCGGAAAACAGTTAAAAAGTGAATTCCCTGAAGTTGAAAGTTTTACACGTCTTGGTTATTTCGGGATGCACGAATTAAGATATAATGATAAGCTTTTCAGAGAAGGTGATGTTTACATTACCGATTCAAGTTATTTTGAAATATTTACTTTACCATTTCTTTATGGTAATCCCAAAACAGCTCTTGTTCAGCCAAATTCAATAGTAATTACAGAACGGGCTGCCGAAAAATATTTTGGAAGTGAAAATCCGCTTGGAAAACAATTTATTGCAAACGGTACAACTGCATATAGAATAACCGGAGTGATGAAAAATTTCCCCAAAAAATCACATTTCGCCTGTAATTTTCTTTTATCAAGTTCCACTTATCGGGAAACCGAAGGGCAAAACTGGATTAATAGCGAATACACAACTTACGTTTTATTCAAACAAAAAATAAATCCTGAAGAATTTAATAAAAAAATGGAAAAAATTGTTAACGAAAAAGTTTTTCCATTTGCACAAGAAAGACTCGGAATTAATTTGCAGGATTTTTTAGCAAAAGGCAACCGGTACGGATATTTTTTGCAGCCGCTTAAATCTATTTATCTTTACTCTCAAGCGCAATATGGAATTGAATTAAATACCGAATGGGGACATATTAGAAATAGCAATATTTATTACAATTATATATTCATCGCTATAGGTGTATTCATTCTGCTTATTGCAGTATTCAACTTTATGAATCTTACAACAGCTAAATCCGATGGCAGGGCAAAGGAAGTAGGAATAAGAAAAACTTTAGGCTCGGACAGAAGCAAGCTGATTTGGCAGTTTATTACTGAATCAACAATAACTTGTTTCTTTTCGGCAATAATAGCTTTTGTTTTAGTGAAATTCACTTTGCCTTTCTTTAATGATTTCCTTGAAAATCAAAAAGAATTATCCCTCAATCTTTTCGATAATTTTTATTCAATTCCGCTTTTATTATTGTTCATAGTTACAGTAGGATTTCTTGCTGGAAGTTATCCGGCATTTTATCTTTCATCATTTCAACCCTCGCATATCCTTAAATCAATTTCGAACAAACGCAAAGTTAATTTAAGAAGTATTCTTGTTGTAGTTCAATTTGCAATTTCAATTACGTTAATAATCGGTGTTGTAATAATTAGAAACCAGTTAAACTATGTACTGAATAAAGACCTCGGTTTTAGCAAAGACAGATTGGTGGTAATTAATAATGCATCGGCGCTTGGCAACCGGGTTGAAGCATTCAAACACGAACTTTCGAAAATTCCGAATGTTGTTTCTTCAACTAATTCATCTGTAATGTTTCAATCCGGAATTCCCGGCGGAAGTTTCCAGATTGAAGGATCGCCGGAAGAAGAATTTAAGTCTTGCCAGTTTATTGATGCAGATTATGATTTTGCCAGAACTTATAAAGTTAAACTTGTAAGCGGAAGATATTTTGATGAAAATTATTCTACGGATACATCTGCCGTTGTAATTAACGAAGCCGCTGCTAGAATTTTTGGAACAGGAAATCCGGTAGGAAAGATTTTATATAAAGTTCATACTACTACAAAAGGCGTTTATCCTTACAGAATTGTAGGCGTGGTTAAAGATTTTAATTATGAATCGCTTCATCAAAATATCAGACCTTTGGTATTTCGCATAAGCAGCGTAAGACAAGCTTCATTCTTTTATGCAATTCGCGTAAAATCCGATGATTATGCTTCAACGATAAACACAATAAAAGAAACTTGGGCAAGATTTACAAACGGCAGGGAACTGAACTGTTTTGTTCTTAACGAGAAAATAGAAAGAATGTATATTGCAGAAATTAAAATAGGACAGATTACAACTGTATTTTCGCTTATTGCAACCTTTATCGCCTGCCTTGGTTTATTCGGACTTGCAGCTTTTATTACGGAAAAAAGAATTAAAGAAATAGGGATTCGCAAAGTTCTTGGCGCTTCAATAGTGGAAATAATTGTCCTTCTTTCAAAGGAATTTACTAAGTGGGTATTAATTGCAAATATAATTGCCTGGCCTGTTGCTTATTATTTTATGAACAATTGGCTGACTAATTTCGCTTACAGAACGGAAATCAGTTTCTGGGTTTTTATAATTTCGGGAATAGCTACACTGCTGATTGCGTTGTTTACAATCTGCATACAAATTTATAAAGCCGCATCTTCAAATCCAATTGAATCATTAAAATACGAGTGATTACAATTAACAATGAACAATAATCAATAAACAATGAGCAATGGAAAAGATGGAAAAAGAAAA
>CAYTFZ010000195.1:0-2345 GCA_964437215.1 uncultured Melioribacteraceae bacterium
TAAAATTTTCCTATTCACACGACAATCCATTTTTACACAAATTCATCTGGTTTTCTATCGATGTTTTCATAACGTCAGCAGAGTTTGAAAACTCGTTTATCCTCGAGTTAAATTCTGTAATAACATTAGCCGAATTTTTTATCTCTTCTAATTCCTTATATATTGAATCCATTCCGGGTATCTCGGGAATTTTAATATTTAACTTTTTAATTACGGGATTCAGTAATTTTGTTGCCCATTTTTTTGCTGCTTTCTCAATTGTTTCGCCTATTTTTCCGCCTGAAATAATACTTTTAACACTGATATTTATTTTCTTCCCAAGAATATTTTTTTTGAATTTCTTGTTTAAAACATTTTCAATTTTCTTAGCTGCCTTATCGGTTTTATTAAAAACTTTTTCAGCTGCTTTTATTCCTTTATCAGTTGCTTTTATGGGTTTCTCAATTTTCAATATTGAATTTGTAATATTTTCAAGCTTATCTATTTCTTTGTTCATTTTAACAAGATTTGTATTAATCTCGGTTATTTTAGTATTTAATGCCGATGATTTCTGCTCGAATGTAGTTATTGTATTTTGGTCTTTTGTAGCGGCGGCACAGCTTGATACGGCAGAATACTGACTTTTTAAATTGCTTAACTGATTGCAAAGCTTAACAATTTTATCATCAAACGATTGAGAAATCCCGGTAAGTTTTCCATATCCATCACAAACAGGACGGAAAACAGGTTTTTCTAATTTTTGAACCTTGTCGTTTAATTTATCGAGTTTATTTTTTGAAATCCCGATTGTTGTCCTTACTGCTGTTACCGGAGGACCCACAACCGGAATTTTAGTAAATACTTTTAGCGCTTCATCGGTTCTGTTGATTTTTGTGCTCAACAAATTCAGTTTTTCGGAAACAATTACAGTTTTATTCAGGATTTTTTCTGCTTTTGCCAGATTGGAATTTAATTTGTTTAACCGGCTTTCAAACTTGTAAAGTTCCAGATATGTTTGATCTATGTTTTTAATTACATTTTCAGCTTCTTTCCCGCTTAAACTGGATATTTTTATACTTGAAAGATCCTGTAAAAGATTTGCCTGATTGCTACCGGTTTCAAATGATTCATCTCCTTCAATGTCCTGCTCTTCGGTTTCCGGGATGAATTTTTTACCGCTTGCCGGATCAATTAAAACCCATTCAGTCCAGGCTCCGCTATGTTCATCCCAGATATGCACATTTTTTCTGTTTTCAGATGATCTGTCAGCCAGACAAATAACTTTTCCGCTCAAAGTATGGATTTTCCAAACTCCATTTCCTTTGTAAGAAATAGCAAATGTTTCAAGATCTTCATCACTGTTCTCTTCTGCAATTAAAAGATTAACACTATTTTTACCAGAAATATTTTCAATACGGACACAACTGTTTTCTTCACCATGTTTGGGTATAATTTTGTATTGATTTTCGTCCTGCTCGTCAAATTTAAAAAGTCTGTCGGGTCCGTTATCAACTGTATATACTTGAATGTTTTGCGTTTCCCCTTCTTTTACAGACTGCGGAGCTCCGGGAATATCCCAATAACCTTTCTGCGATTTCCCGTCTTCCTGCGCCGATTGAATCCTGAAATATTGATTTTCGGGTATCTCTTGCGCCGAAACAGAAATTAATAACGAAAACATTAAAAGAATTGCTGCGATGTTATAAAACTTCATTTTTTCTCCAAATTTAGTTATTCTGTATGTCTTTATATTCAAACTTTTTTCTTTCAGTATAAAGATTATGATTTGTTTTATTTTTGGATTGAAGACTAATCCATGATTGTAAATATTATGCCGGGAGCAAGAAATATTAACTTTTGCCTAATAGTCGGCACTAAGATGAAAAAATTGATCCGAAATTTTTATTTTTTTTTATTTTAAGATGATAATCACATCCGGAATATTTTTTTCTAACAATTATTTCTTCAAAAAAATTGTTATTTTTAGCGAGTATTTTTTACAAATATATTGGGTTACTAAATCATAATAAAATTCACAAAGGAGCATTTATGGTTTCCGCATTTTCAAAAAAAATAATTCTTTTGTTCTGCTCAGCTTTTATAATTTCATCTGTCTATTCACAAACTTTTAATTTAAGCACCCAGCCAACAGATAAAGTGCAATTAGGATTGAAATATTTACATTCTTATTTTTCGGATGATATTTCATATGCAGATTATAGCGGTTGCGGTGTTTACAGTTTGGGTATTAATTTCCCGGTTGGCCAAAAATCGAATTTGGTTATCGATTTTAATATGGTTCATTTTTCTGTGGATGTAAAACCTATTGAATATGATTATTACATCCAAGAAGGCGGCAGTTATTC
>CAYTFZ010000196.1:0-2273 GCA_964437215.1 uncultured Melioribacteraceae bacterium
GGACATAATTCACTAATCACGCAATCCCCGCATTTAGGTCTGCGGGCAATGCAAATCTGTCTGCCGTGGGTTGCCAGCCAGTGCGAGGAATTTATCCACATATTTTCGGGAAGTAATTTTTTCAAATCCATTTCAATTATATCGGGATTTCCGGATTCAGTAAATCCTAACAGATTTGAAAGCCGTATAACGTGAGTATCAACCGCAATTGCCGGAATACCGAAAGCATTTCCTGCTACGACCGAAGCTGTTTTTCTTCCTACGCCGGGCAGTGTTAAAAGTTTATCAAATTCTTCCGGAACAATTCCGTTAAAATCCGTAATAAGTTTTTGGCAGCAGAGTTTAATATTTTTTGCTTTGTTTTTGTAAAATCCGGTAGAAAAAATATCGTTTTCAAGCTCTTCATTTGTTACAGATAGATAATCCTGCGGGGTTTTATATTTCTTAAAAAGATTTTCGGTTACAATATTTACCCGTGCATCCGTGCATTGCGCTGAAAGAATTGTTGAAATAAGAAGTTCGAACGGGCTGGAATATTCGAGTGCGGGTTTTACTCCGGGATATTCATTTCCCAGAATTTCAAATATTTTAAGCGCTCTCCGGCTTAGTTCCATTGTTATCCCTGTTAAATCTTTTATCTTTTATAAGAAGCCGTTCAACCGGTTTGTCATTTAAAATATGACTTTGAATTATTTCTTCAACATCTTCCGGTTTAACAAATCCGTACCAAAACTGTCCCGGATAAACCAGCACAACCGGTCCGAATTCGCAGGCATCGAGGCAGCCGCTTTTATTTGCCCGCATAATGGAGCTTAAACCAAGCTCTTTCAATCTTTTTTGGAACAGTTCTCTTATTTCGGGAGAATTTTGTCTTCCGCACGAACCCCGCGGATGATCTTCCTCCCGCACGTTTTCGCAAATTAAAATATGTTTATCAAATCGTTTCATAAATTTATCGTTAATTATTGGCAGAATTTGTTTATTAAATCTAATGTTTCCGGGTCGCCAAGTTCTTCAGCTTTTTTCCAGTCCGAACAGGCGCCGTTTTTATCATTCAGCGAATATTTAATCCTTCCGCGATTATTGTAAGCAAATGCAAAATCGGGTTTTAACTCAATTGCCTTGGTGTAATCCAAAACAGCGCCATTCAAATCGCCGGTGCCGGCTTTTGCGTTGCCTCTGTTATAATATGCGTGGGCGAAATCCGGTTTTAGTTCAATTGTTTTAGTGTAATCCTCAATTGCTCCGGGGAAATCCGAAAGATGAGCTTTTAAATTGCCGCGCAGATAAAAACTTTTAACATCAGCGGGGGCAAGTTCTGTTGCTTTGTTTAAGTCCTTTATCGCATCTTCAATTTCCTGCCGTTGGGTTTTTGCAACAGCGCGGTTATAGTAGGCATCGGCAAAGTCAGGGTTTATTTTAATTACTTCAGTAAAATCCTGCATTGCGCCGTCAATATCATTTGAGTTTGCTTTTGCAACCCCGCGGTTAAAAAATGCGAATGCCAAACTTGGTTTTAGTTCTATAACTTTCGTGTACTCTTCAATTGCACCCGTGTAATCTGTAACCCTTACTTTATCGTTACTGGTTTTCTTAAAAGAATCAGCTTCTTTGGAGTATATTTCTATTGCTTTAGTGTAAGCTTCAATTGCTTCAGTATAGTATTCCTGCTTTAATTTACCATTCCCGATTTTAAAATATTTTTCAGCAGTATCTTGCGCAAAAACAATTGAGGATGCTGAGTAAACAATAACGGAAAAATAAACAAGAAATCTTTTCATATTTTTTTGTAAAATGGAATAAAAAAAAAGCCTTATAATTATTATAAGACTTTTAGTAGCGCGTACGGGATTTGAACCCGTGATCTCCGCCTTGAGAGGGCGGCGTCCTGAACCGCTAGACGAACGCGCCTTTTATTAAATACTCCCTTTGCCGCCGCCGAATTTCGAATCGGTTGAGTCGGAATCGGAACTTGAAGACGATTTCATTGACTTTGTCTGAGGTGCATCTTTTTTAGATGCGCCGCCTTTTCCTGCAGGCTTTTTTTCATCGTTTTTTGCTGTAACTTTTTTTACTGCCATTTTTAACTCCCATTAGTTGTTAAAAGCTTAGCGAATATACTTATTATTAGAGTTATTTCAAACAGAAGGATATAGTTTTTTTGAATTTATTATAAGAAAACAGCTGTTCTCCGGCTGCCAGCCTCGCACCTTGTCCTTAAAGTTAAACTTCAGGATTTTATTTTCGAAACATAGCAGATCGATTCTGCGAGC
>CAYTFZ010000197.1:0-2210 GCA_964437215.1 uncultured Melioribacteraceae bacterium
AAATAATTTTTTATTCTTAATTCTTAATATTTAATTATAAAGTCCGGTTAAGCCGGACTTTTTTATTTATGGAGCTTTTTAAAAATCAGAAGATGTCAATCTTCTTTTTCAATAAATATTATATCGCTTAAAGTGATTTCTTCTTTTTCAAATTGGAATTTTTCGAGTTTTGTTTCATCAAAAGTGTTAAGATACCCTGTTATTTTTTTCTTCATTTCAGCAATTTCCGCACGCAGTTTCCAATGCCCGCCCGATTTATCGTAAAGGACAAGGAATAAACGGTTTTTTAAATGTTTGCGCTGCTGCTGGCTCTGGTTAAGGTAAAGCCATTCTATTAAAATGCGCTTATTATTTTTTGCATGTTCATAAGAATGCGGGAAATTCTTTGGGAAAATTGCTGTCTTGTGATCAAACCGGATTCCCTTTATTGTAAAATCGACAAGTCTGTCTTTTTCCATAGCGTGATGAACAAAATCGAATGAGCAGAAAATACGTTCTACAGCCATTGCCGACCAAAATGTGAACCAGCGGTTTATTGCATAATTAAAATATGCATCGTGTTCGGGATGATATTTAAATTCGTATTCAATTTTCTTCAACAAATCATTAAAAAAGAAAGTATGATAGATAAAATTAGTTTTTCTGTCCATTTCGTCATTTTGCTTTGTCCCCCATTTGTAAGGATAAGCAAGACGTTTTTTTAACTCAATTTCGCGGATAAGCAAATCCATACTATAACACAGTAAGATTAGGATAAAGATTATGAGCAAGATTTTTATTAAACCATTTTAACATCAATCTTTTTGCCTTTAAAAGGACATTTGAAAAATTATCGTTAAAAAGTCGAATGAGAAAAGCGTCCCGAAGGGAAAAGAAAATTTGTTTGAGCCCGCTTCCTTTTAAATATTTCAAAAAGCGGGAGAGTTCTTTTCTTTTAGCTTTTCGAGTGAAGACTTTAGATAATTTTTCAGCAGTCTTGACTTTTTGGTTCTTTTGTGTCAAGACAAAAGAACAAGAAAACAACTCATTAAATGTTGTGTTTTGAGTTTGTCTTTCAAATAAAGTAAGATTAAGATTATGAAAAAGATTGCTGACGGATACTAAGTTCTTACTCTTACTCATACTCTTACTCTTGTTCACCTCTTTTCAAATAAAAAAATGTATTCGTGTTTAAAAATGTAATATCCACCGGCAAGAGCGCGGTAACGCCAAAGTTCTTTCTGCCCCCGTTTTCCGGCTGTATCTTCAAAATTTTTCACAATTGTCGATTTTAATTTATAATCCCGCTTCAAAACTTCCTGCATCGTAAGAAAACCCAGCGGAATCAGTTCTCCTTTTTGATATTTATCGCCTATTACAACTGCAAGATATCTTCCTTTATCGAGAAACGGCGTAAAGTTATCAACTATTTTGCCGAATGCCAAAAGAAAATCTTTAATGGATTTTTTGTTTGAAAGATCGCGCTGATCTTCGCTGAATTTTATAATATCCCAGTAAGGAGGATGCATAATTACAAGCTGAAAGGATTTTTTATTTCTTCTGTGCAATTCCTGTTTTAAATTTACTTCGGAGCTGTCGCCAATTATTACTTCCTGGAAAGTATTAGTCGGTTTTAAAACCGGATCTTTGCTGATAAGCTCTTTTGCAGTATTTGCCACATTTTCCTGAAGTTCAATTCCCAGAGCATTTCTGCAAAGTCTTTTGCATTCAATCAACGAAGTTCCGCTGCCTAAAAAAGTATCAAGCACAAGTTCGTCTTCTTTTGTAAATCTGCGCAAAAGCTGATTAGGTATCTGAGGAATAAAATTTCCCCAGTAATCTGCCGTATGTTTTCCTGTTGAATCGCGTTTTTCAAAAAGCCAAAGACTATCAGTAAGCAGATCATCATATTCTTTCCAGCGGTTAAGATTTATATCGTTGATTTTTCCTGAACGAACTTCCGTAAGGCTTTTAATAAGTCTGCGGATATAATACATCGACCTTTCCAGCGTCTGGGTTTTTTCAATCTGCTTTAAGTCCTTGATTAGCGAAAACACAAAAGCGTTGTCATCTTCCGATGTAACTTCGCTTTCTTCTTCGTCATCTTTTATATAAGTTATGGAAATGTGATTTATCAGCCAGGCTATTTCGCCTTTTATGTAGTCGATATCATCAATTTCAGTTAGCCTTTGCAGTGCTGCGGTTATTTCTTCTGTTTCTATGTGCATATA
>CAYTFZ010000198.1:0-2193 GCA_964437215.1 uncultured Melioribacteraceae bacterium
ATCCTGTTTACTTGTTTTTATTTAACATATTCCGCAATTATTTTTGCAAAAGTATATAAATCTTCAATCCTGTTTTTCACTATATCAATTATAATATTTTTGTCCAATCCCAAATAATCGTGGCTCAATCTATTTCTGAAACCAGCCATATTTACTAATAATTCTTTTTGGACATTGTTTATTTTTCCTTCTTCAAATAATACTACAGCTATATCTGCATAAGATTCCCAACTTTTATTCATATCAGCGCTAATAATATGAGCAAATACATCAAATATATTCTGTATGCTTAAATAAATTCCTCTTTCAAGTATCCAAAGCAAATCTAAATTATTATTAAAGTCTATTTCTGAAATATTTTTATGTCTTTCGAGATTTTTCAAATCTTTAAGCAAGGCTGATAAATGCTTTCCAATAACTTGTTTATCGTACATTAAAATAACTCTGCAGATATTTCGATTTTATTTTTCTGTAATGTTCCGTATCTATAAATTCTTTTCTTACACTGTTTTCAATTTTTATCCTTTTCAATCTGTCTTTTTCAAACAAAAGCATACCAGTGTTGTATATTTTTTCGCAAATTAATAAATCGGCTTTATTTAATAATACCAAATCAATTTTATCAGTCTTCAGTACAATACTCAATCTGCCAATTAAAAAAGATTCATATCCATAAGGATATTTGTTATTATCTTTAAAGTTACAATTGTTGTTCAGATAAACTGCTATATCCACATCACTTAATGGTGTTTCCGTTCCATTTGCATAAGAACCAAACAAATATGCAAAATCAATCTCTTCAAAGGTCCTTAATATTTCTGTTATTTTGTTTATATCTAAGTTCATTTTTTAGTTATAAGTTTTAAGTTGTAAGTAATAAGTTAAAAATCGTAATGCGTGAAGAGTTTTTAATTACTTCTTACGCTTAACGCTTTACTTATTACGCTCTTTTATCTTTTCAAATTTTTAATTTCATTTAATTTGTTACCTCAAAGGCGTTAATTAAGTGACAAAGTAACAAAGTGATAAAGTCTTAGTGTCCTGGTGACTTAGTGGTTTATCCTGTTTACTTGTTTTTATTTTCATTTATTTTTTACCACAAAGACGTTAAGTTTTTTTATTTCTTCCATATTTACTAAGTTTAATACATTACCTGTTATATGCAAAATACAGGAAGTTATTGATTCTTAACTCTGCAAATCACTTTTATTTTGAATACTTCATTCCAAATATTTGACACAATACTTATTTACAGAATTTACAGCTTCGATTAAATCAACCGAAAAATGGATTATTTTTTCATACAGTATTATTATTTCCTGCTGAAGATATTCGTGTGCAATTTCATTTCTCAGCACTCTCATTTCTTTAAATTTTTCAGCATTATCTATAACACCTCTTTTTTCAGCCCGGTTAATCCGGTCAATCAGTGTTCCTTCCTGTTCAAGTTCAATTTTATCAATTAGCCTTAAAATTTTTTGTATAAAAATATCATTAACTCTGGCAAAACGGCTTGCAAAAGCTTCATATTTTTCCAGTTCTTCTTCGCTGCCATTTTCATTTAATTTTAAGTTACTGCATCTGTTTAATGAAAACTGCAAATGTTTTGAGGCTTCGTTTAACAGGGCGAGTTCCCTTGATAATAAAAGCTTAAATTCGTTTTTCATAATTTAATACTTTCATTTAATGCAATGTTTACAAAAGGGTCACTTGTATTATTTGAAATAATTATATCAATTTTCTGCCAGCCGATTTTCTCACATATCTTCATTTTTAACTTTAATTTGTCAAACAACTCTTTACCTGAAGATAAAATCAGCAAATCAATATCGCCGCCTTTTTTAGTATCATCCGTTCTAGAGCCAAAAAGAAATACATTTGCATCAGGATCCATACTTTTAATTGAATCTTTTATAACCTTTATTTCAAATTCAGTAAGTCTCATTTAACAATTATTACGTTATATTTAATGTTAGATTCTTTATGCGTGCTTAGATACAAATCTCTTAATCACCAAATAACATAAAGAATGATAATGTAGATGCAAAGATACAATTATTTAAGTAAAAGATAAAATTTTAGGGTCACAATAATTTGGTTTGAACCTGCATACTTTCAGTTCTTCCGGCAATCTTACTGCCTGCTATTTTTACCACAAAGGCGTTAATTAAGTGACAAAGTAACAGAGTAACA
>CAYTFZ010000199.1:0-2165 GCA_964437215.1 uncultured Melioribacteraceae bacterium
TTTTCAATCTTTTTAATTTCAGCATCGATTTGACTTAATGCTAATTTCCTGTTTTTTTCAGCTTCTTCGGCTCTTTTCTGCAGCCGGATTTCTTCATTAAATTCAGAGTATGAGTTTATCGGCAATTTTTTCCGAGTGTCATAATCGGCGTTAATTTTACGAAAGATGTTGCTGTAATTTTCAAATATTGTCATTTGTTGCTCCATAGATTTTATTTATAATTTGCCAGTATTGGCGTTAAAAATTTATTATTGCTGTATGATATGAAACAAATTGCAAACCTCAATAATATATAATGTTTATAGGGGTTTTGGTTTACATTTTTGAAATTGCAAACCCCTTGCAATGCTAACCTACTGCTTTGCATTTTGCTTTGCATTATATAGCTTTGCATTTTTGAAATTGCAAACCGAAAGGCAATAATAGCAAGGGTTTGAGGCGGGTTTGCATTTTGCTCATATACCACACAGGAAATATTTTTATATAACTTCTGCATTTTCACAAATTCGTTTTAATGTATAAAATGATTTATTATTATTTGATGTTACCTTTTCGATATTAAGGAACATATCATTCTGATTTATTTTATCAATTCTGTTTTGTAATGTTCTTTCATCTTTAATTCCGAAACGTTCTTCAACATTAAAAAGCATTTCTTGTTTACTTACATTTCCGGCGGAAAGTAAATCGATTAAATATTCTTTCAGCTCGTTCGGTTTTGCCTTATATCCGGTCTGCAATTCCGATTCATCTAATAAGGTTAACATCCTCAAATCAGGGTTGTATTTTACATATAATTTCTTAGGTGTGGCGGTTACTCTTACCTTTGCAAATTCAATACTATATTGATTATCAGATACTTTATTGATTGTGATTGCATTAGTTCCTTTTCTTCTTAAATGAGTTCCTATGGCTCCAGTGCTAAAACCTGCCGATAACCCCTTTTCATTTAAATGAATAATGCCAATTACAGTGCTGTTTTCATTGTTAACAAGGCAATTTAAATAATTCACAAATTCCAGTGCTTCTTTGGTATGATTCAAATCGATTAGAAAATCTGTTATCGTATCTAAGAAAACTACTGTATGCCTTTCAGGAAACATTTCTTTTGCTCTTTTTATTGCCGATTCCAGTGCATTTCTGCGATTATCTAAATCAACATCGATTAAACTGTAATAAAAGAAGTTATCCGGTAAGTTTCCGGCGTTTTGCCGTATGCTTTGGATTGCATAAACAAACTGTGTTTCTTTGTGCCGCTCGCTGTCAATTAAAACAATATTAAGCGGTTTCCTTGTAATGCTTAATCCTAAAATATCATTTGATTGCTTAATTAAAGCTGTTATAAATGCCTCGCAAAGGTGGCTTTTGTTCGAGCCTGACACGCCTTCCAGCGTGTTTATAGTTCCCTCGTATATTATTCCAGTCCCATCAGAAAGACTTATCAAAGCTCCCTCTTTCCAGTCAATATTTTTATCTAAATTTTTCATAATTGTTTCTTGAGTGTTAAAAAATGATTCAGGATTGAATTCTTTTGTCTTGCCTGTTTTGCTGATTGTTTTCTTTTCATCTGATTTACTTAGTTCAAGACGGTAAGGTTTTACAGAGTTACATTTTGGATTGTAAAAAGCATCTTTATCAGCTAAGAAAAAACTTGAAATAATGCTAAACGGCATACGGTCAATTTTTACTTTATATTTATTTTCAATTTCCTTAGCGTAATAATTATGAACTGTTTTTAATGTTTCAAAATCCTTAACCGGTTCGCTAAGTTTCAATATTATTTTAAGTCCGTCCTTTGAAGTGCTTATTGAAGCTAAAAAGATGTTCTTATTCTCTTTTAAGTCATTTCTGATTTGTGTTGCTCTTTCATTTCCGCAATGGTCAATATCAAGAATGATATATTCAGATTGAATGAAATTTCCTAAATTCCAATAGCTGTTTTTATATTCACCGATTATAAACTGTTTGCGGTTATCCTTTTCAACTTTGGCATAAAATTCAGAAATAATACTTTCAGCAATTTCTTCAAAGGTTATAGTTTTTAGATTATGGTCTGTTTTGCCATTTGTGAAATGTATCATAACGTCACCTCTTGCCATTCTCTAATAAAAAAATGCTCAAGGGGGCAAAAAGATTGTCTTTCCCAGGTAGGAAAGCATAATATG
>CAYTFZ010000200.1:0-2140 GCA_964437215.1 uncultured Melioribacteraceae bacterium
CGTTTTATCCCGGTGTTTCGTAATTCTTCAGGTATATGACCACGTGTCGGTAGTTTTTCTAAATCGAGGCAGGTATTTTCTAAATTTTCCAGCAATTTGTTCGCATTTTCTTCCGAATCATTTGCGGCAACAAAATTAAAAATATCTATTAAATCCTGTTTAGCTAAAGGATCAATTAGTAATTTGAAATTCATTTTATTTCTTTATTCCCAATTCCTTTCGGATCTCAGTAAATGTTTCTTTAATACCTTTAGCTTTTCCTTTTTCAACATTCTCGCTGCTCATTGCCAGAATTTTCAACAAGGCTAATGTTTCCTGAGTTTTTTCATAAGCTTTTATATCTTGAACAATTACTTTAGCTTCGCCATTCTGCGTAATAACAAAAGTTTTTTGATTCTTATTTGCATCTTCTATAAGCTGGGCTGCATTGGCTTTTAAATAGCTAATCGATTTAACTGATTCGCTTAATCTCATTTTTTCTCCTTTTTATGGACTTAATATAGTCTTTAAAAAGTTTTTGATCAAGTTAGTAAAAGTATTCAGATAACAAAGAGTTACTTTCAACTAAAAATTTAAAATTTAACATTCAGCATTCGTCCAAACCTTATCACCAAAATTTACTGCAGGTAAAAAATACTCAATTACATTTCTAAATTCAAGGGCTAATTCTTCAAGTTTGCAAATTTTTAACTCCGTGCAACTCTGTGAAAAACTCTGAGAAACTCTGTGGTTAAAAAAGCGCGAATAAACCACAGAGTACGGCACAGAGTTTCACGGGCAATCTCACTGACTTTCGTGAGACTGTAAATTATTTTACTCCTATTTCCGTCTTGCTTAGTGAAAAATACTTTGATAATTTTTCATCAAATACACCAGGCCAATAACCCATCCATTTTTCAACTATAACTCCTTCCTGGTTTATCAGAATATAAGTTGGAAAACCATTTATACCATAAATATAACCTGCTCCTCCATATGTGCCTTTACCGTCTGATAAATTTATCCATGTTATACTGTCTTTTTCCGATGCCTCCAGCCAAAGCTTTTTCTCTGTTTCCAGATTCATTCCGATAACAACCAAATCATTAAGATGCTGTGCAGACAATTTACGCATATCCGGTATTGACATAATGCAAGGATAACAACCAGTACTCCAAAAATCCATAAGTATATACTTGCCAATATAATCAGATAATTGATGAGATTTATTTTCAATATCGAATGCCTTAAAATTAACATATTTATCGCCAACAGCAGGAGGTACTACTTTATTAAGATAATTTTTTATACCTTCTCCCCATAGTGTATTCAAATATGTAGTATCAATTTTTAAGTAAAATCTTTTTATCTCTGCTTTTTGTGTTGAATCACCAAATCTTGCTAATTCGAATAAATGCATAACAGAAACTTTAGAATTATAATTATTTTTCAAAAAATTCAGCTTAACATCATTTTGTATTTTGTATATTGAATCTACTTTACGACGAATTACACCTTTATCATCAATATTGTTTTGATAATTGTTCATTACAATCTGGATTAAGCTATCTTGGGTAATTTTAAAATCAGCAACCAAATCGGATATTCTGTTTTCATCTTGCTGCTCTTTAATATCACTTTTAACTTTCCATGCCGATAGATTTTTCCCTTTCCCGATTACTTCAATATCAGTTCTTCCAACCCAAAGATTACACTTCCCCGAATATTTCTGCATATCTCTCATACTAAGAATCATATTTAAAGCATCATTACCTATAGAATCTGAAAAATAAAATTTCCCATTAATTACTGTATCTGAAGATACTATACTATATGATTCTCCATATCGGACATATAAATCTATCACAGTGCTATCAGGTATACCTTGAACATTTCCATTGATTTTGTAATCGTGCCTATCTTGACAAGAGGCAATTAGAAAACAAATAACTAAAATATTGATGATTTTCATAATTTTAACCTTTATCTGGATTGATTTTAATTGATTGTTTATTTCTGTAATCACTTCTGTTTTTAATATTTATTACAAGTAAAAAATACACAATCATATTTCTAAATTCAACAACTAATTCTTCAAATTAGTTAAATTTCTTAACTCCGTGCAACTCTGTGAAAAACTCTGAGAAACTCTGTGGTTAAA
>CAYTFZ010000201.1:0-2084 GCA_964437215.1 uncultured Melioribacteraceae bacterium
TACCGGAAAGCTGCGCCGTCGTTATAAGCGCGAACAACTAATTTTAGAATTGAGCCGTCAGGATTCTTAAAAGAAGCTTCAATCTCGTTTGCCGAGTTGCTGCATTGCGATTTTTTCCCAATCAATGATGTATATTTCTCATCAATTTTTTTAGGCGAACTGACCTTAACTAAACTTAACTCGCTTTGAAATTTTTGGTCGTTTCTCTCCAAACCAAGCCTTACTTCCGAAATTACGGCATTACTTCCAGAATTCTTTAACTCGTTTATTTTTAAATACCACTCGCCGGTTTTACTTTCCGTTTTATTCAGAAGCGATATTTCAATTTTTCCGTTTGGTGAAATTACGGAAGATGCCTGAGCAATTGTAAAAACAGATGAAATTAAAAGAATAAGCAATGCAAATATTTTTTTCATTTTTAGCTTCCTAATTTATTTTGTAATCACAAATCCGCCATTTGGCTGGATAGTTACTGAAACTTCTCCATTTTCAGGAATAGCGATGCTTTCCATATAAGTTTCCTTGCTCTTTCTGTCATTGTATAAATTTACTTTCTGACCTGCAAACATTGATAAATCCAGTTTTAATTGTTTAGCGGTTTTTTCAGCATTTACTCCGGCAACATACCATTTTTGTCCGCTGCGGCGCGCTAAAACACAATATTTACCGGGGTAACCGTCAACAAATTTTATTTCATCCCAAGTTGTTGGAATATTGCGCATAAATTCAATTTCAAATTCAGGCACATCAGTCAAATTATTTGGTGTTAAAGCAAACATTTGAACAGGATTTTGGAACAATATCCCCGTAGCTAATTGAAAAGCGTCGGTTGTTAATCTTTGCTGTCCTTTCTCATTGCCCTTATTTAGGAAATCGTTAAGCACAACACCGCCGAATTCCATACTTGCCACGCTGTTTCTGATAAATGGGTGAAGTGATGCAAAGAAGGCTTCCTGATCACGTACGTGCTGCATAAAAACCAGCATTTCGGAAGCAAGAACAGCTTCGCAGCCAACAAAATTCGGGTACATTCTTTCCCATCCGCGGGGAAGAGTAGCCCCGTGAAAAATAATCATCAAACCATATTCGTTTGCATCGCACATAATGTCTTCATATAACCGGATAGTTTCCTGTTTGTCGCCGCCAAGAAAATCAACTTTAAGTCCTTTAACTCCTGCTTCTTTCAACCATTTCATTTCTTTTTTCCGGGCAACCGATGTATTCATTTTATTTAAAGGAGTAGGCCAGGCATCATTGAAAGAACCGTTTGAATTGTACCACAAAAATATGCCCACTCCTTTTGATGCTGCATACTTTACCAATTCTTTTATTTTATCGTAACCAAGATTTGCATCCCAATAAGCATCAATAAGAATATATTCATAATTCATAGCAGCAGCCAGATCAATGTATTTCACCTGGTCTTCAAAGTTCATACTATTATCCTGCCAGATAATCCAGCTCCAAGTGCTGCGCCCTAATTTATAATTTTGCGATGGCTCGTATAACGGATCAACAACATCAAAAGGAATTGTAGTTTCTACAATTGGCTTTAAGTTTTCGCCAATAGTAATTGTCCTCCAGGGAGTAACCCCAGGCAACCCAATTTGCGCTCCGTTACTTCCAAACCCGTTATTTTGTTTAGGATTTGGATACTCGACTGAATATAAGCCGTTTTCATATTTACTTAAATGCGAGGCGCAGTATAAACTTCTGACTCCTGTTTCGGAAAGTAAAACCCAGCCGTTATCTCCAACGCGGAAAAGTCCCGGGAAAACATATCCTTCAGCCGAAGTTGATTTCTCCATCGGCGCATCTGCTTCATATCCGTTTTCGTAGCTTGGAGAAGTACGTGCATAACCGTTCATCGGCTCCATCATTCCAGAAAGAAATGTAGTAGTAATTGAAGGAAATTTGTAACCTGTAATCTCTTTCTCAATAACAGCAGCATATCTTTCTCCCCAAATAGGCAACTCATATCTGAATGCTATATCGTTGTTGCTAACCTGAAATACAATTGAGATTTGCTTTTTTTCTTTATTTGAAAAAGTACATTTTAATGTATTTGCTCTATACTGAATAAA
>CAYTFZ010000202.1:0-2048 GCA_964437215.1 uncultured Melioribacteraceae bacterium
TCAAGACCTCAAAACCGTTTAATCCAGGCATCTGAATATCAAGCAGAAGCAGATCATAACTGTAAGTAGCGATTTTATCAAGTCCTGTTTGCGAATCGCTGCAATATTCCACATAATAATCCTCGTATTCGAGAATCATTTTCAAGCTTTCGCCAATTTCAAGTTCATCATCAATTATCAGAATAGATTTCATAATCACTTAATGTTTATTAAACTGTTGCCAAAAAATAATGAATATAATTTTAAAATATCTGAAGGAAATAAATTTTTATTGTAGATTAAACAATCTCCAAATATTTCTCCCAAAGAATTTGTTCTTAAATCTCTTATATCCATCGATCCGTCAATTTTAAATGCTGTTTCGAACATTTCAACAAAAATGCCTGCAAATTTCGATAAATTTAAAAATGAGCCGTTGTAAGCGAGAAAAGCATTTCCGAAAAAATGAGAAATTTTATCTTTATCGCCGAATTTGCCCGAAGGTGAATCGTGAAAGAAATATTTAGGAAGTTTATCTAGCCGCAAGTTAAATGTTGAATCGTCGGGCGAGGGAAGATAAACAGGGATTTTAATATTAAGTAAAGACGATTCCATCGGTATAGAATTATAGGGCAGAGTTGCAAATGAAAGACAAAATAGTGTTTCGGAATAATCATAATCAAAAGTTTTTAAAGCAAAAAGATATATTGAATCGACAACCGATAATGATTCGTTTAAAGTTGTGATTTTGTCAAAATCCGAAGCTGCTATATAGCTTGAAATTAAATAAATCCCCTCCGAAAAAGTTGCTTTTTTTTGCGGGTAACTTTGAATGGAAAAAAGGAGAAAGAAAAAGAAAAATTTCATCGATTAATCTCGGTATAATTTATTTTTGGAGATGTATTTTTTTACATCATCGGGTACAAGAAAATCAATGGGTAGACCCTTTTTAATTCTGTCCCTTATTTCTGTTGCCGATATTTCGATATTCGGAGTATCTGCAAAAATCACATTCTTTTCGAAATGATGTTTTATAATGTATTCTTTTTCAGTAATACGCTTCATTACTATTACTTTTGCAAGCGATAAAATTTCTTCGGGTTTGTGCCAACTGTCGAAACAAGCATAATTATCGTATCCTATTATAAGTTCGATATTTTGGTAAATATTTCTCAAATATTTAATTGTTTCAATTGTGTAGGAAATTCCGCCTTTTTGAAGTTCGTAATCCGAAAAGCCAAAATAATCGAAATCCTTAATGGCAGCTTTTAACATTTCTGTTCTGTGAGCAGAGTTTGAATTTTTTAATCCTGTTTTGTGAGGCGAAATGTAGCAGGGAATAAATAAAATTTTTTGCAGATTTCTGATTTCAAGAACTTTACGGGCAGTAATTAAGTGTCCGTTGTGGATCGGGTCGAAAGTTCCGCCGATTATTCCGATTGTATTTTCAGTTTTCAGCATAAAAATTAAGATAAATTTTCTGAAATAAGTTTACGATATCGCATAATTTCTTCTTCAAGAAATGCTTTTTGTTTTGCTGAACAGGATTTATACTGCGATTTGCGAAAAGCAAGCTTTACAAGATTTTTAATATATTCTTTTTCCGGGGCATTAATTCCGATTACTGGTGAAGAAAATTTATTACCCTTAAATAGAGAAATGTGCGCTTGCGGAATTATACCAAATTGGACTTCCTCATTTAATTCATTCCTTATAATTTCAAATTCCTTTTTTAAGCTGTATTTGAATACTGCAAAAAAAGACGCAATAATTATAACCATCATAAAGAAACCGATAAAAGAAGTGTAACTGTTACTTACAAGCAGATTCCAAAGGAAATGGACAAAAACAGCTAAAAATAAACCTATATAAGAATTCGACTCGCTATTACCAGCAATATGAAAAGAAAGAGGAAATCGTAAAGCATTAGTTACTGAATAAACTGGATAAGAATCTGTAGCTATTACCAAAATTGAATTTGTAAAGAAATAACTAGGCCCTACAATCCTTTTTTCTAAATATTCTAATGATCTAGTAAAATTAGACCATACAAAAGAAAAAGTATTTAG
>CAYTFZ010000203.1:0-2032 GCA_964437215.1 uncultured Melioribacteraceae bacterium
ACAATAATTCTTAATTTTTAATTATTAACTCTTAATTACTTCAGTACAACAATTTTCTTTACGCCCGATTCGTTGTTTTTTAAAAGCCTGATGTAATATGTTCCGGTGGCAAGATCCTTTGCATCAAATCCAATGCTATGCTTTCCTTTTCTTTGGGTTTCATTTGCAAGTATGCTGATTTTTTGTCCCATACAATCGAATACCGAAACATTTACTTTTGCATCTGCCTCCAGTTCATATTCAATTGTTGTCTGCGCATTAAACGGATTCGGCCAGATAACAAATTCTATTTGTCCCGCTGAAGCTTCAACACTTTCAACTTCCGTAACAACAGGTGTTCCTAAAGTATTAAGATTACGCAAACAAACTAAAGGTATAAACTGATTAAAAGCTGCTTCCTCTTTATATTTTTCAATTAAATTTTCTTGTGTCAGATATTCTACCGAAAAAACAGGTTTATTTTGATCAAGGAATTCCTGAAGTGTGTTTAGTCTTTCCATATCCGGATTGTAACTGTTGTTTTCATCTTTGTCCCCGTAAAAGAAAACGTCCTCAATACCAATTGCATCGATGATGCTAAAATAAGTTTCATAAAGTTCTTCGTTTACATTCGGTTCGTAAATTATAAATTCGCCGTTTTGCGGAATTATGAAAAATCGTCCTTCTGTTTTCGAATCGACATATTCGCGTATTGATGCAATAAATTCAACCATCAAAGAATCCGCTTTCGGTTCAACGGGATTTATTTCCATCCAATAATAGTAATTATCCACAAGATCCAGATAAATTCCGTCGAATCCCTGAGCTATTATTTTATCGATATACGAAAATACAATTTCCTGCCATTCCGGATACCAGTATTTTACTTCATAATTTCCTTCCCAATCAGGATTTTCTTCGCCAAGCCATCCGGGTGCGGAAGCATCAGGAACTCCGTTTTTATCGGCATCCCATTTATTCTGCCAATAGTATCTGTAAGTTTCGGCTTCCCCAATTGATAAATAACTAATAACTTTTTTTCCGCTGTTTTTAATTATGTTGATTTCAGATTGCGAAAATTTATTTTCATCCGTTCCATCGGAAGAATAATCAATTACAACAAGTTCAAATCTTTCGTCATCGGCAATTTCCTGAATGTTAATATCCTGAAGCTGATATGCCCAGGAAGTTATGCCCGATAAATTGTTTTGAGCTATTATTATTGAATTATTTAATAAAAATAGACTTATAAATATTAAACTGTATCTGAAAATCATAATAAATCCTTGAATTTAATTAATAAAAAAAGCTGCAAATTACGCAGCTTTTAAAAATTAAATTTGAACGTATTTTGATGCAACTGCGCCGCAGATGGGGCAGCTTGCTTCGGGTTTGCCTATTTCAATATGACCGCAGATAGGGCAAAGATAAATTTCCGAAACATCCAAATCTTTTCCTTGCTTTACGGCTTCAAGCGCTCTGCTGTAAAGCTCGGCGTGAACAGCTTCGGCTTTTGCAGCATAGTCGAACATCCTTTTTGCCTTGTGTCCTTCGGAACCGGCAGCTTCAATCATCGGGGGATACATTTTTTCAAATTCATAAGTTTCTCCGTCAATTGCAGCCTGGAGATTATCTGCTGTAGAGCCAACTCCGTCGAGAGCTTTTAAATGACCTTCAGCGTGAATTCTTTCAGCTTCGGCAGTTGTTGCAAAAAGTTTTGCTATATTTTTAAATCCTTCCTGTTCGGCTTTTTTTGCGAATGCGCGGTATTTCTGGTTTGCCTGGCTTTCTCCGGCAAAAGCTTCTTTAAGGTTTTCTTTTGTTGCAGACATTAAAACTCCTTTATTTATTCAATTACAAATACAAATCTGTTATTATCCGATTTTAAAATCAGTCCGCAAATATCGAGATATTCTTTGTAATTCTCCACAGGAATTATTCTTTTTTTCCAGTTTAACTTTCGCGAATAAATCATTTGTCCGTCTTTAAAATCGTATTCCGCACAAAAATCTGCAATATTGTTGCTAAATTCAACTTTTTCAGGGATTGTTTC
>CAYTFZ010000204.1:0-2028 GCA_964437215.1 uncultured Melioribacteraceae bacterium
GGCAGCCTCGTATAAAAGCTTCGGAGTTGTATGTGGAAACTATTGCAGATACTTTTACAGGATTTTTTTCAGTCATATTATTTCCATTTATGAAAAATCAAATAACTTTAATCTGTTCACAAGCCAATATTTATACCACATAAAACTAAGATAAAACTTCATATTAATGGTATTTATTTTGTCCGTCTGCAAAAAAAAGTATAATATTAGCCAGAAGATTTCTGTGAAGTAAGCATTGAAAGGTTTTCCGCAGCAATTTTATTCCGCGGATTTATTTTCAGTATTTTTTCCAGAGTTTTAATTGCGTTGGAATCATCTCCCTTAATTGAAAACAAAACTGCAAGATTATTTAAAGCATCCTCGTCATACGGATTATTTTTCAAAAAATCTGAAAGCAATTTGCCGGCTTTTTTGTAGTCTCCGTTTTCAATATATTTTTCAACTTGATTTTCAATTGAAGAATATTCCCCGCCATCTGAAGCAATGTCAGTATTTTCATTATATAAATCTGTTTTAATATTTACTGATTCATTTGCAAATTTATTTGCAAAGATTCTATCAAATTTTTTACTGCTCTCTTCCGTAAAAACCCAATTCCAAAAATTCCGGCTTAAAAAGTATTTATCTTCATTAAAAATGCCTTTTTGCTGAAGGAGAGAAGAATTTAAAAATATCTGGGGGAAAATCAGCCTTTCTGCTAAAGCAAAAATTGAGTTGTCTTTTTTATCGAATATATCTTCGTTTTTTTTTGATTTCTGGCTGATACTGAGCGCAGCCCCAATAAACGCATAGCTCAAAGGATTTAAGTAATATTGATTGGCTATGAAATAAAATAATCCCGGCTCTAGATAAAAATCTTCTTTTATTATATAGCATAATTCAGATTTATAATTTTTTAAGTTTTTTAGTATACTTAGGGCAATTTCATTTTGAGTTGCACTTTCGTAAGAGGTTATAAAATTTTCATATTTAGAAAATATTGGATTGTACTTTTCGTTTATATTCCCGATTACACTCACTTTAATTTTAATATAAATCTGCGCAATTATGCTTATCATTGTTTTTTCAAACAATTCTGCATTTCCTTCCGCAATTATAAATACAGCTATTTCCGGCATATTCGGCTTATTAATATCCTTAGAAAAAAAACTTCGAATCCGTTCAGTGAATTTCAAAGGAATTTCAAAATTATTCTGCTTAAAACAAGCAGAATTTAAGAAACAGAAATCCGAATAATTATTTATTAATTTTACTTTAAATTCATTTTCATTACCATAACTAATTACAAGTTTTTCAGGATTTTCAATTTTTTCAAATTTACCGGTTTTATACTTTTCTTGCTCAACTTTAATAATATCTTCAGCCTCTGCTAAATACTCGCTTAATTGATCCAGCGATCTTTGCCCTTTTCTTACCCGGAAACAGCCAATTAAACTATTAAGTGTGAATAATTGAGTATATCTAAAAAATCTTATCCATAATTCTAAATCCCCGGCAAGTTTATACTTTTCCGAAACAGAACTTCCACTTTTCTCCCATAAGCTTCTTTTCCAGAAAGTTCCTTCCTGCTGAATAAAAGGCGACCAATAAAGTCCGCTTAGCATTTTTTCCCGCGAATATACCGGAGTAAAATTTATTGTGTGCAAATCCCCCTTGTCTTCGTTTGTACTGTTCGGAAGACCTGTAATCCATTCTGCGTGAGGATTTTCCTTAAACGCCTGAACTATTTTTTCAAAACTGCCTGGATGGTATTTGTCATCCGAATTTAACCACGCCATAATTTCACCGGAAGTTACAGCAAATCCTTTGTTTATTGCGTTGTACTGTCCTTCATCTTTTTCGCTTATCCAGTATTTTAAATACTTTTCGTATTTTTTTATAATCTTTACGCTGTTATCCGTCGATCCGCCGTCAATAATAACATATTCAAGATTCGGATAATTCTGGCTGAGAATACTATCAATAGTTTCTTCGAGGTATTTATCCTGATTAAAATTCGGTGTAACGATAGAAATTTTAGGGGGATCA
>CAYTFZ010000205.1:0-1990 GCA_964437215.1 uncultured Melioribacteraceae bacterium
CGGTTTTAATATCTTTAATTATTTCCAAAGCTTTTTTTCCGTCGCTTTCGAGTCCGTTTGCCAACTCAAGGGGAGTAACTTTATTTTCGCCGTAATTTCCGTTAACGTAATCTTTAACTGAAACATAATTCGTATCCAACGTAACAGCGCCGATAATTTCATCTACTGAAATAAACGGGGAAATGCTGTCGTAGTACGAACCCATATTCGAGCGGTAACCGGCAATAAATCCTTCGGAATAAAGCGTGAAATCCCACGAGGCGCAATAATAAGATGCAAGTTTAAGCGGCATTTTATCGGCAAGTTTATGGGCTTCAATCAATTTATCGCCAAAATCTATATCATATTTCCGGTTGAATGTGTTAGCAAATACTTCATCTTTTGTGGAAGAATCGTAAAGAAGTCTGCCCCAGACCTGATAAAAAAGCCATTGTTTTTCGAATCCGTATTTCCAGGTAAGATGATCTCCGGGTTTTGTAATATATTCTTTTGCAGGGATTAAAGTCTCCGCGCCAATCATAAATCCGCCGAGATATTCTTTATTGTTTTCCTTAATTACATCCCGTATAAAATCAGGTTCTCCCCAGCGCAGGATGAAAAAATCTTCGTTGCGCATCGTGTAAACCATTTTATAATTTTCCGGCACCGGATTCCACAACGCCTGCGATTTAGAACCTCCGTGAATAAACATAAGCTTTGGGCTTGAATGTGAATGAGACCAGTTAAATTTAACGTCCATCCACACCTTACCAAGTCTGTGGGCGTTATCTTCAACGGCTTTTCGGGTAAGTTCCGGCGCTGGGCGTGTATGTGCGCGGAGCAGTAATTCTATTTTCCGGTCAGCTTTTTCAATTCCGCTAAAATAAGTATCAACAATCCAATTCTGCCAAACCTGCTCTTCAACGCCTTCCATCCTTTCGTTCTGGCTTACGCCGAAACCAGTTAAATCGGGATATTCATTTATCAGCTGCACAAAACTTTCCTGATTGTATCTTTGAACAAGCTCGGAGTAATCGCCGTTGCCGTAATATTCTTTCCCTTCCATTTCGGGCAGACAGTAATCGGCTACGTTATATTTTTGCGCAAAAGAAGGGGAAACGAAAATGTTAAAATTAACCATAAAAGTTTTGATTCCGCGGTCTTTTGCCATTTTAAACAAACCTTTCCAGAATGACTGCCACTCAGTAAGTTCTTCATCTGAAAAAGGGCAGGCTTCAGGAAAATTTTTCGCGCGGATCATAAAAGGGAAGGGATGAAGATTCCATAAAGATAAAGCATTAAATCTGTTTTCAACCATCATATCTAAAAAACCTTTCCAAAAATTAAGGTCGCGAACAGTTTCGGTATGAAGTTTCAAACTTTCATCAACGCGGTACGAATTCCACGGCAGGTTGAATTTTATTGCCCGGAATTCTACTGATGGATTTATAGTCTTTTCCTGAATATCGGAAATTGATTTTCCCATTTGAATTTGTTCGGCGATATCCAAAAGTCCGTAAATCACGCCGGATTGATCGGATGCGACCAAAGCAATTTTATTTTCCGGTAACTTATTTATTGAATAACCTTCCGGTTTTAGCGAATCGAAAGATGATTTTAAATTAAACCTGATGCTTGATTTTCCGTTTTGTATAATAATTATATCAGCAGCAGATTCATCAGATGCAGTTGAAGAGGGGACAACTGCATTCAGCTTTTCAAGCGCAAATAAATACTGCGGACTTATGTTATTTGTAAAAACGGTCAATTTCTTTGAAATATTATTATCAGCAAATCCGTATAAAAATCCCGAAGTGATAATGACAAAGAAAACAAAGCGGAAATTGAATTTGCATTTCATACAAACGCTCTTTATTTATTGAGGATTATTTTGCCGTATCTACTTTACAAGAAGCATTTTTTTCGTTTCGGTATAAGCATCCCCGATTTTTAACTGATAAAAATACATACCGCTGCTGACCTGTTTCCCCGAAGAATTTGTACCGTCCCA
>CAYTFZ010000206.1:0-1986 GCA_964437215.1 uncultured Melioribacteraceae bacterium
TGTTCCGGTAAAGATGAGACGCCTGCAGCAGCGAGCTATCGGGAATAGTAAGTTTTAATGTAAATAACGGAAATGAAATTTTTGATGAACTTGTAAAAAAAGATATAATCGGTTCTTACCGCGAAGGATTAATCCGTTTTTCACCTCATTTTTATAATACCAAAGAGGAGATTGATAAAGTTATTAAAGAGATCAGGAAATTATTATAAACAAACTTTCTTGCTGTTTATAGTATTAACCGGTTACAAATCTATAAAAGTTTGATTGATTTTTTCTTTCATAGGTCCCAAATAGCTTTTGGATATCCCATACTTTTGTCTTAGCGGATTAACTGTTTCGCTGTAAAGTTTTTCTTTGTACGCTTTATCCGCAGCTCCTGTTTTATACAATTCTTTAAGCGCAATATATTTTTCGGGGAAGCAGCTTTCAACAAAATCGAAAAATACTTTGCGGGCTGCTCCGCGCAAATACAAAACACCGGGCAGCATATAATGAACGCCTGCATCCCGGGCTTCGGAACACAGATTTTCAATATTCGAAAAACTATCGGTAAGATACGGAATAACAGGCATTGTATGAAGCCCGACAGATACATTTGTTTTCCTGAACTCTTTCAGCATTCTGAATCTTGCAGCGCTGCTGCTTGCAAAAGGCTCAATTTTCTTACGGATTTCATCATCCATTGTAGTTATTGTTGCAGCTACATTTACATAAGTAATGCGCGAAAGTTCATCAATAAGTTCGTAATCCCTTAAAACTAAATCCGATTTTGTTGATATTATAACGGGAGTTTTATGCTTAATTAAAACCTTCAATATTTGGGGCATAATTTTCAGATCGGCTTCAGCAGGTTGATAACTATCGGTAACTCCGCCGATATTTATAATTTCTCTTTTCCAGTCTGCACTGCTTAATTCTTCGTCCAGCTTTTCGGCAATATTAATTTTTGCATATACTTTCGAAAAATCATCTTCACCCAGATATTTATGGGAATAAATTGCATAGCAATATTTACAACCGTGTGCGCAGCCCCGGTAAATATTTAAATCCCAGCCGTATGGAATTTTTCGCTTAAGTTTATTAAGCGCCGAAGCACAGTTAATTTTTTCTGCCGGATAAATCATTCTTTTTCCTGTTCAGTTTGATACAGCTTTAAGTCCTATTATTGAAGCAATAAGCGTTACGAGGAAAAATATTCTTAACAGCGAAGCCGGCTCTTTGAAAACGAAAATCCCGAGCAAAACAGTACCTGCAGCGCCTATTCCCGTCCAGACGGCATAAGCGGTTCCAATCGGCAGAGTCTGTGCAGCTTTAATTAAAAGAGCCATACTGCAGCACAACGCCGCTAAAAATCCGGCATACCATAAATACATTTCCGTACCGGAAGTTTCCTTGGCTTTTCCCAGGCAGAAAGCAAAACCTGCTTCAAACAATCCCGCTGTTACAAGAATAATCCAATCCATATATCAGTCGCATTCCTTTTCTGTAAAATTTTCCAGATTTTCATCGTATTCCAGACATTTCTTTTCGATAAGCACCATTTTATTTTCAACAATCTTATAAACAGCTTTCATCAAGCTTCTTCCGCAGCTGCAGCAATATTACTCAAAATCCGGGTTAAATGCCAAAATATTTTACTGTCCCGATTGAGCATTAATTCTGAGTTTCCTTCCATTTTTTCATTTCATCGTTTATAAAATAACCGGTAATAAGATTGAAAAGATTTTCAATAAAAAGGGGAGAAAGATTCAGTTCTTCCGCCCAGATTTTACGTTTTTCAATCATGCTTTTAACCCGCTCCCCGGCTTTAACACTCTGTGCCGAAGTTTTGAATTTTGCGGCGCAGTGAACATACTCTGCACGTTTTGCCAGCAATCCGGTTATTTCCCGGTTAATTCTGTCAATTTCGTTTCTTATTTCTTCAATATTGATGCAGTCTTTTGCTTCTTTCATTATTTCCCCTTTATTCTCTCCCGGATGTATTTT
>CAYTFZ010000207.1:0-1984 GCA_964437215.1 uncultured Melioribacteraceae bacterium
ATCAATCCGCCTTTATTAGTTCCTACCCATAACTTATTTTTATTATCAATAGCTAGACATTCAATTTTATTATCAGGTAAATCAAAGTTTGTCCATTCTTTTCCGTTATAAGAATTTACTCCATTATCGGCAGTGCCTGCCCATACAATTCCAACATCTTCAACATCGATAGAAGTAATATTGTCACTGCTAATTTTTGAATTATCGGTATTGTGGATTGTACTGTTAACGCCATCAAACTTAATAATCCCGCCTCCTTCCGTACCAATCCATATATTACTAAATCTATCTGTTGCAAGAACAGAAATTTTAAAATCGGGCAGTGAGGCATTCTGCGAATTATAAACCTCCCAATTGCTGCCGTTAAACCACAACAGATCTTTGTTTATTCCCACCCAAACATCGCCGGAATTGTCAACTGTTAATGCGGTTATTATATTTCCTGTAAGTCCGTTGGTTTTATCAAATAATTCACTTTGCAAAGTAAATTTATTTATTCTGTTCAGTCCCAACTCTGTTGCCACATATAAGTATTTATCATCAGATACTATTTTTTTTGGAAATTTACCCTTAATATCATATTTAATAAAAGTATAATTTTCTTGCGCAAAAATATGCATAACCATAAATAAACAAATACTAATAACAACACGAGTTTTCATTTTCTTCCATAATTTTGTATGAGTTGCTGTTTTTGTATCAAATTTCATACCTGCAGAAAAATCAAATTATTCAAAAAAAAGGCGGGTAAAACCGCCTTTTTTTTAATTTTTTTTCTGAGCTATGAGATTAAGAGCTCCGCCTGCTTTAAACCATTCAAACTGATTTTTATTTATTGAGTGGTTCAGCAAACATTCATCAATTGATCCGTCGGAATGTTTTAAAGTCATTTTAATAGGTTTGTTTGGTTCAAATTCTTTTAAACCTGAAATTGAGATTCTGTCGTCTTCTTTAATTTTATCATAATCAGCAGGATTTGAAAAAGTTAACGGCAGCATTCCTTGCTTTTTAAGATTTGTTTCGTGAATGCGGGCAAAACTCTTTGCAATTATTGCTTTCCCATTTAAATATCTCGGTTCCATAGCAGCCTGTTCGCGGGAGGAACCTTCGCCGTAATTTTCATCTCCCACAACTACCCATCCGATATTTTTTGATTTATAATCTCTTGCAACAAGATGAACTTCGGAATATTGCCCTGTTAAAAGATTTTTAGCTTCGCCGGCATTACCGGTAAACGCATTTATCGCCCCTAAAAACATGTTTTTTGAAAGATTATCCAGATGCCCCCGGAATCTTAACCAAGGACCTGCAGCAGAAATATGATCGGTTGTACATTTACCCTTAACCTTTAAAAGAAGAGGTAAATCGGAAAAGTCATTTCCTTCCCAAGCAGGAAAAGTTTCCAAAAACTGTAATCTTGCACTGCTCGGGTCAATTTTTACTTCTATTTTCGAACCGTCTTCAGCAGGTGCAACAAAACCGTCTTCTCCAAGTTCGAACATATTTTTTGGCAGTTCTTCACCTTTAGGAGGATCGAGTTTTACTTTTTCGCCTTTATCATTAATCAATTCATCAGTTATAGGGTTAAAAGATAATTTACCGGCTATAGAAAGGGCAGTAACTAATTCGGGACTTGCCACAAAAGCATAAGTCTGCGGATTTCCATCATTACGTTTTGCAAAATTCCTGTTAAACGAAGTAACAATTGTATTTTTTTCCTTTGCCGGATTATCCATACGTGTCCACATTCCAATGCAAGGACCGCAAGCGTTTGCAAGAACATTTCCGCCGAATTCCTGCAAGATTTCTAATTGTCCGTCACGCTCAATTGTTGCTCTAACTCTTTCGGAGCCGGGAGTAATATTAAACTGTGTGCTGGCTTTTAATCCTTTCGAAAAAGCTTGCTTAACAATATTAGCAGCTTTATCAATATCCTCATAACTCGAATTTGTACAGCTTCCAATTAAAGCCACGCTTATATTTT
>CAYTFZ010000208.1:0-1954 GCA_964437215.1 uncultured Melioribacteraceae bacterium
GAAGACGCTCGTTTCTGAATCCGTCGAAATAATTCAACGCCGTTGTAAGAGCGGGGCACCATATTCCATTTGTAACTGCCGCGGCAATAACTCTGCGCCAGCTTTCCTGTGCCGATTCAATTTTTTCTTTAAAAAACGGATCAAGCAGAAGGTTTGAAAGATCAGGATTTTTATCAAATGCTTCTTTAATTTTACCAAGAAATACTGAACGGATGATACAGCCGCCGCGCCACATTAAAGCAATTCCGCCGTTATTTAATTTCCAGCCGTATTCTTTTGCCGCATAACGCATAAGGACATAACCCTGCGCATACGAAACCATTTTGGATGCATACAAAGCATTTTTCAAATCGTTAATAAATGCTTTTTTATCGCCTTCGAATTTAGGTTTTGGTCCTGCAATTTTTATGGCAGCGTCAACTCTTTCATCTTTCATTGCTGAAAGGCATCTTGCAAAAACTGCTTCGCCGATTAATGTAAGAGGAACGCCGAAATCGAGAGCTGAAACCGCTGTCCATTTACCTGTTCCTTTCTGTCCGGCTGTATCAAGAATTTTATCAACAAGCGGTAATCCGTCGGCATCTTTAAATGCAAGTATATCGCGCGTGATTTCGATTAAATAACTGTCAAGTTCACCTTTATTCCAATCTTTAAATACTTCGTGCATTTCATCGGCAGTCATTCCTAAAAGGTCTTTCATTATTTGGTAAGCTTCGCAGATAAGCTGCATATCGCCGTATTCAATTCCGTTGTGAACCATTTTAACAAAATGTCCCGCGCCGTTTTCTCCCACCCAATCGCAGCAGGGAACGCCGCCTTCAACTTTTGCGGCAATACTTTGGAAAATAGGTTTAACGTGTTCCCAAGCTTTTGGAGAACCGCCGGGCATAATTGAAGGTCCGTTTAAAGCTCCTTCCTCGCCGCCCGAAACTCCCGTTCCGATAAATAAAAATCCTTTTTCTTCAAGATATTTTGTTCTGCGGATTGAATCCGGGAAGTGCGAGTTTCCGCCGTCAATTATTATATCGCCTTTATCAAGATGAGGAATTAACTGTTCGATAAAATCATCGACAGCTTTGCCGGCTTTTACCATAAGCATTATTTTGCGCGGACTTTGAAGATTTTCAACAAGCTCCTCGATGGTATGTGCGCCGATTATATTTTTTTCTTTGCCTCTTCCATTTACAAAATTATCAACTTTTTCAACTGTTCTGTTGTAAACCGCGACCGTAAATCCTTTGCTTTCCATATTAAGCACAAGGTTTTCGCCCATTACTGCAAGTCCCACAAGACCGATATCTGCTAATTTTTTCATATCATTTCTCCATTTATTTTTAATTTTATTTTGTCAATTTGAACTGAAATCCAGCGGCAATTTTATTTATTTCATCGTTTGAGTTTATCAAGTTTAATAAATAGTTGTGAAATTCTCTTCGTACCGGATAATTACCCCGCTGTTCTTCGAATGTTTCCGGTGAACTTCTTAAATTTCTGTCGTCATTTCGTATATCGTAAGTTTTAAGAACTGCTTCGCAAATTACTTCCTGCGGAGTTTTATTTTTGCAATCAATGTTAATATTCAAACCGGCGGCAGGACTTGGAATACTTGCCGGATACCAGTTTTCTTTCATACCAAGGTTAAAGTAATTATTAATCGCATTCACGCAAACTGCCGTTCCGTTTGCTTTGCCATCCGCAGAATACCCTGCAATATGCGGCGTTCCGATATTTACAAGATTGTGCAGTTCGCTGTCAATTTCGGGTTCTCCTTCCCAAACATCAAGCAAGCAAAAAGAAACTTTTCCGGACTTAATTGCATTTTTTAATGCCGAAGTTTTTACGACTTGTCCGCGCGAACTGTTAAAAATCACTTTTGAATTTTTAAATTTTTCGAAGAAAGTTTCATCGGCAAGATGATAAGTTTTATCAATCCCGCTTTTATTTAACGGTACGT
>CAYTFZ010000209.1:0-1916 GCA_964437215.1 uncultured Melioribacteraceae bacterium
GTTGAGCAGTTCTCCGAAAAAGTAATTTCCTGGAAAAAGAATATTAAGTAAAAGTCTAAATGCTATTTCATCAGAAACTTGATATAAGATAAAAAAGCACATGGTGTCCGTGCTTTTTTTATAGTTTATAGGATTTATTTTAAGTTTTTATTTTTCTTTATCATAAAGCCAGGCAGAAATTCCGCCTTCAAGCAGTTTTACATTTTTATATCCCTGAGCTTTTAAAATTACAGATGCCTCGTAACCACGTAAAGATATCTTGCAATATGCAATTATTTCAGTATTCTTGTCCTCAGGAAGTTCGTTTAATCTTTTACGCAAAGCTCCAAGCGGAATAAGATGTTCACCTATTCCGAGCCGGGTTTGTTCATACTCATCCGGTCCTCGGGTATCAAGTATAAACATTTTATCGCCTCGTTCAAGTTTTTCTTTTAATTCCATTGCCGAAATTCCGGTAAAAAATCCTCTCATCTTGTTTTGCAGTATATGCGCTCCGGCAATACTGTGGTCTATTGCAAGCGAAAACGGAGGAGCATAAGGAAGATCCGCGTTTACCATATCGTCAATTGTCAGTCCGGCTTTTACAGCAACTGCCCAAATTGCAATTTGTTTGCTTACATCTCCGGGACCGAGACATTGGGCTCCTAAAATTCTACCGGTTTTTTTATCCGCAAGTACTTTTGTAATAAGGAGTTTTCCGTTCATAAATCCAGGTTTATCGGGACTTGCATTTATAACTTTTTCGTAATCAAAACCGTTTTCTTTTGCTTTAGTTTCTGATAACCCTGTAATTCCTACAGCATAATCGAAAATTTTGCATATCCCTGTCTGAATTGTTCCCGGGAAAGTGGCAACATTTCCGCAGATTGCATTTTCTCCGGCAACTCGCCCTTCTAAGTTGGCTAAATCCCCGTAAGGCGCCAGCACATTTTTCCCGGTAATTAAATTTTTAATTTCGCAACAATCACCCACGGCATAAATATCAGGATCGTTAGTCTGCATATATTTATTTACTTTAATTCCTCCGGCTGCACCGGTTTCTATTCCGGCTTCTTTAGCCAGACGTACATTCGGACGAACGCCGATTGCAACAACTGCAAGCTCGCAAGGTATTTCAATACCGTTTTGAAGTTTCACTCCTACCAGATTTCCGTTTTCTCCGATAAATTCTGCTACGCCGTTTTTTGTTATTACATTGGTTTTTGTTTTAAGATAATTTTCAACAAGTTTTGCCATATCCCAATCGAGAAATGTAAGCAACTGAGGCAGCAATTCAACAAGGGTTAATTCAATTCCTGCAAGGTGCAAGGCTTCCAGTGTTTCAATCCCAATCAGTCCGCCGCCTATAACAATTGCTTTTTTAATTGTTCCTTCATCGCGGATTTTCCTTAGAAAATCGGCATCCTGCATCGATTGCAAAGTTGTAATCCCTTTTAGATCAATTCCTTTTACCGGAGGCATATTGGCTGATGCACCGGTGGCAATAATAAGTTTATCATACTGTTGTGTCCCTGTTTCACCGGTTAAGAGATTTTTATATTCAATTGTTTTATTTTCGCGGTCTATATTTAAAACTTCAGTATTGTTTTTAGCCATAATTCCTTTCGCATTCCAATAAAAAACGGGATCGCGGACAACTCCGGCAGGTGTGCATAATAATTTATTCCGGTCATCAAAAAATCCGCCCACATAATATGGATATCCGCAGGATGCCATTGAGAGTTCATTTGCTTTTTGGAATACTGTAATTTCGGCAAATTCGTCCATTCTTCGGGCGCGGGCAGCCGCTTTGGGTCCGGCAGCAGATCCGCCAATAACAATAATCTTTTTGTTACTCATAACAGTCTCCTTTTAGAAATTAATTATGTTTCCTGTTTTCAAGTGATTTATTCCGAATTCAATAAAAAATGCCGATA
>CAYTFZ010000210.1:0-1911 GCA_964437215.1 uncultured Melioribacteraceae bacterium
TGATTATTATATGCCAGCACTCTCTCGCATCCTAAATAAAAAGTCATTCCGTTTGCATGCGTACCATGTCCATCCGATATAACATTGTTAAATACCCGGCAGTCTTTCCCCGTGTAAAAACTTAAGCAGGTTCCGCCGACTTTGTATAATTTATTTCCGCTGACAACAAGATTACTGTCTTCAGTGCACGACATTCCTTTCATTTTCAAACATTCAAATATTTCATTATTCTCAATTATTGAGTTATTGCATTTGCTAAGATAAATCCCTCCATATCCGCCTGTTGGATGCGCATTGCAGTAAATCTTATTGTTTCGTATTATTATTCCACTATTTTCTTTGTAAGCTAAAGTTACAGTACCGATTCCCACTCCGTGAGTTAAACCCGAGCCCGCAATATGGCGTACCTCAAATCCTTCAATTATCAAATTGCTTTTATCGTTTATGTCTATTCCATAAGGTCTGGAATAACAAGTAATTTGATTGTTAATGATATTTGAGGCGTCCCTTGGATAAAGAACAATTTTATGTGTTCCGTCAAGTTCAGGTCTTTCATCAAAGAAATATTCACCCGGCTGGTCAATTGCATGAATGGAATTGTAAATTGAATATTTGTTATACCCGGAAGGATCGTTGGTTTTATCAAAAATCACTTTGTTTTCTTCCGGAATATATTCTTTAATAGCGCGCATATTAACAACATTCGGCAGAACCCATAGCAGTATGTATGATCCATCCCAATAATCCGGATCTGCCTGGTTAAACACATTTGAATCAATTAAGAAAGTCGAATCCTGATTTTCCGGAAGAACCGGCATAAAATTATCTACAGCATCAAAAAAGAAAGGATCGGGCTGATCGGGTTCCTGAGCCAGCCAAAGAAATTCGCTGTTTTCGGCAAGGCGGGTATTAAAAGCAGAAATACCGGAAGGCGCATAATTAATATAACATTTTTGCCAATTTACTCCGCCCTCTTCTGCCGAAATACATGATCTCCATCCGGTCAACGGTTCGGAACCGTCAATAATTGCCTTTGAACTTCCCCAGCCGTCACCTTTATAAATTATAGGAGCTGACTCACTGCCGCTGTATTTCATTTTAATACTTCCGCGATAAACAACTCCGCCCTTGAATAAGATTGTACTCCCAGGAATTAATTCAATATTTCTCGGATTATCAGCAGCGTTTTCATCTCCTGGAGCATGTTTCCAAGCTGTTTGCTCTGTAAGCCCATTGTTCAAATCGCTGCCGTTTTCAAAATCGATAAAATATATCTGCGCAAAACTTAAGTTAATTAACAAACTTACAGCAAATGAAATTGTAATTATTTTTTTCATACTAATTTCCGTTAAGGATAATATTGTCCCGATGCTTTTCATCGGGACAAACAATAATTATTACTTCTTCATTTTTCATTCTTAATTATCTTAACAACATCCCCCGATAACCCCAACAGACAGCATTGGGATGCAAAAAACGCAAAAGCATCGGGATTTCTGATTAAGTAACAAGGTTACTTTATCAGTAACATTTTCTTTGTTTCAATAAAAGTGCTGCCTGTTTTCAACTGATAAATATAAACTCCGCTGCCAACCTATTGACCAAAAGAGTTTGTACCATCCCATTGAACTGAGTAAGTTCCTGCTGGTTTTTGTTCGTTAACAAGAGTGGTAATTTCGCGTCCGAGGATATCGTAAATTTTTAATTGTACAGACGCAGCATGCTGCGTCTCTACACCGTTGTTTGGAATGCTGAATTTTATTGTGGTGCTCGGATTAAACGGGTTCGGGTAGTTTTGTTCCAAACGAAATGCTGCTACTATTTCACCAGAATTTACTTTAACCTCATTTGAATAAGTGAATGAACCGTCGAGATCGATTTGTTTTAAACGATAAGAGTAAGAGTATGAGG
>CAYTFZ010000211.1:0-1903 GCA_964437215.1 uncultured Melioribacteraceae bacterium
CATCATATTCTTCATAATTGAGTTTTTCGCTGAAATCCGCAGCCATTGTGAGCATATCAACATAAGGCGAAGGATCTTTTTGGTTTGTTAATCTTTTCAGCGTTAAAAGGTAATCATCGCGGAATACAGTTGGTATGATTATTTTGCCCTGATTTTGGTTTACCAATTCTGCATTCATCATTACACGGGCAATTCTGCCGTTGCCATCTTCAAACGGATGCACTTCACTTACAAGGAACATCATATAAGCTGCCCGTGCAAACGGATCGGATAAAACATTGTAATAATCAAAGCCGCGGGTTAAAGTACCTCGCACCAGTTTAAAATCTACAAAAAGTGTATTCCCTGCCCTGTTGTTTTTATTTTTAAATTGACCTGGAGATTTGCTTGAGCGTGATGAAAGTAAAGTACTATGCCTTGATTGAAGTAAGCTTAGGAATTCTTCAGGATTTGATGGGATTCCTTTCATTTCATCTCTATTAGAAACGATTTGATAAGTACCAAGTATATCGTGTGAATCATCGCTGCGATTGGGTAAAGGAACACCCGTATCAACAATATTTTTTGCTTCCGAAACTTCGAAAACAGTTCCTTCGATATAATTTGAAAAATAAGCCTCAAAGAAAGCGAAATTGCGAAATGATTTTATTGACAAGTTTTTTTCGGGACGAACTTTGAAAGTTTGATTATGCAGGTGGTTGAAAAGAATTTCAAAGAGTTCAATTCTGTTTCTGTCATAAGGCAAACCGGCTGCACGCGATAAAGCCAAATCGGATTTTAGTATTTTGGAAGGTTTTGTTGTAAATAGTGCACCAATAATTTTGTTTAATGCTTCAAATTCCTTCTGCATCCCAAGAATACCTGAGACCTTTCTCGCCTCATCGCGCAGTTTATTTAGTCCATCTTCACCTTTAATTCTTAAAATATCGTCCAATTTTTCTTCAATTTGGGGTATGCTGAGAGTTTTAGAATCGGGGCCTGATTTTTTTGTTATTTGCAGGTTTTCCAGATAACTTCTTGCCTCGGATGAAACATATAACTGATTAACAAATTTATTATCTCCTTCTACGGGACCGCTTCCTTCAAGAAAATTTATTGTAACGCCGGGCAGCTTTATTTTTCGGGTATATGTGTAAGTTACAAATATCTGATCAGTGGATGTGGGTTTAAATTCAATTGCAGACCGATGACTTAAAACCGATTCCGGATATAAATTCCCGAGTATTGTAAGAATATTCCTTTTAATAATTGACGAAGGATTTTCTTCGAAATTTGTTGAATAAATTCTTGGAGCTATTTTTCTGATTTTTTTTTCTTTTAATAATTTGGATATGTTATAGGCTTCCCGCGGTGTTGTTGCCGCAAATAAAATTTCACTTATCATAAAATTTTCCAGAATACGATTGTTAGCAAAGATAATTTATAAAATTTTTCCAAAATAAGCGAAATAATTATAAATATTTTCCAAAATAATTTACAGGCTGATTCTAAAAATTTTCCAAGGAAATGGTAAATTAGAAAAATAATTATATATATTTTCCAGAATAGAGCAGATTTTTATAAATATTTTCCAATATAGATAGATAAAGTAGTTACCTGATAAACAGCATATCATTTTAGGATGCAAAGAATACCTAAGTAGCTACAAGTAACTTTCCCACCTATTCTGTAGAATTGTTACTGGTGAAAAAGAAATAGTAGACCTGAAAATTAATAGTAACACAATATAAATAATGCTTTTGGTGCCGTTTGGAGAAACCAGCCAAAATAAAATGTCCAGTTTTTTAATTATTAAACTGGACAAAGCTAACTTGTCGTTTAATTTTCTGAATACTACATAAAAACCACAGACCTGTAGACGATTTCGGGAAACCATTTTTCAGCGGCTGGAATAATGATGAAT
>CAYTFZ010000212.1:0-1883 GCA_964437215.1 uncultured Melioribacteraceae bacterium
TTCAGCCTTTTTCCTTTCGGTTATATCGCGGGCAATACTCAGGATTGCCTGTTCCCCGTAATAGCTGATTAAACTTGAATATACTTCTACGGGAATTTGTTTACCATCCTTTGCGTGGTGAACCGATTCAAAAATCTGTATTTCATCTTTTGGCATTGACTGTGCTAACGCTTTAATGTTTTCTTTACTTATTGAAACATCTATTCCTTCAAGTCCAATTTCAAGCAATTCCTCTTTTGCGTAACCCAGCTGCTTAATTGCCGTTCGGTTTACATCTATAAGTTTACCACTGAAATTTATAACCCAAACAGTTTCATTCATTCCGTCAATTAATTCTCTATAATTTTTTTCGCTTTCCTGAAGTTTCTGCTCTGTTTTCTTCCATTTAGTAATATCCCTCATAATTATTAAAATAAATTTTTTGGTATCAATTTCTACTACCGAAGCCGAAACAAGACCGTCAATTATTTCACCTGATTTAATCCGGTATTTTGTAAAGAAGTTTTCAATATGACCGTTCTTTAAAACTGCTTGGTAAAACTTTAAACCGTCTTCGGGATTTGCATACATTTTTAAATCCCTAGCAGTTTTACCTATAATTTCATCTTCAGTAAAATTTGTATAGTTTACAAATTTTTCATTTACCATATAAAACACGCCGTCTTCAAGGCGCGAAAGTGCTATTGCTTCGGGGATTGCTCTAAAAACTTTCCTGAATTTTTCTTCGTTTTCTTTTAATCTGATTTCAACACTTTTTCTTTCTGTAATATTTTTAGAAATGCACGATATCCATAATATTTTTCCGGATTCATCTTTTATTGGGTCAACCATCGTAAGGTAATATGTTTCATTGCCAGTTTTAGTTATAACTTTAACTTCAATTTCTTCTGGAATTCCGGTTTTAAAAACCTTTCTAACAAGTGTTAGTCTTTTTTCAGCTTCATCATAAGGGAAAATACTATGAGGGGTTTTCCCAATAATTTCGGAAGGAGTTTTGCCAAATGGTTTGGCAAATGTATCATTTACAAATCTGTATGTTTCATCGGGATTAAAACTAAAAATAGGATCTGCTGAATGTTGAACGAGTAATCTGTATTTTTCTTCACTCTCTCTTAAACTTATTTCCGTTGCTTTCCTTTTAGAAATATCATGCAAATTGCCAACTATTTTTACTAGACTATCACTTTCATTCTCAATTATTTTTGCAGATAACTCAACATAAACAATACTTCCATCCTTATTCTTCAAACCCAGTTCAAAATCTTTTACATAACCTTTGCTGAAAACCTGAGTTCTTAATTTATCTCTGTCGTCAATGTTTGCATAATAATCCAAAAGATTCTTATTTATCATTTCATTTCTATTTATCAGTCCTTTTGTTAAAACTGTAATTGCAGGACTTATTTCAAGCACAGTTCCGTTTTCTGATATTTCGAAATACACATCCTGGATGTTGTTGAATATTCTAAAATACTTTTCTTTGTAGTCAATCAATTCGTTTTCATTTTTACCGAAGTTTTTATTTTTAAGAATAACAGAAAGCGTTTTGCAAAATGCATTTACATATTTTTCGAAAGGAGTGAATACTTTATGGTCTGAAATAAAACAATGTATTTTGAAATTGTCGGTCAATTCATATATTATAAGTTTCTTATCATCAGAGCGATAATTTTTATCTGCAATCTTTACTTCATTTATGCCTGGTAAGTTGGAAAGACCTTCGCATATCAAGTTAATAATTTCATCTTCATTATTTAATTCAATAACCGAATTTTGAATAAGCAAAAGCCGGCCTAATATAGCCGAATTACCCATATTATTTTTCCCGGCTGAAATAATTAATTTTTCAAATTATTATATCAGTCAATTTTAAGGATTATTTT
>CAYTFZ010000213.1:0-1879 GCA_964437215.1 uncultured Melioribacteraceae bacterium
TTACCTTGATTTTGCTGTTTAAAGGATTTATTTGTCAAACGTTTAAACTGCAACGATTTAGCTCCAAAATTTATAAGCAAACCAACTTCCAGGTCGTATGCCTCAAGGTAATTAATAGCTTGCGCAAGGTGAACATCCTGCAATTCAATAATAGCTTTAAGTTCCAACGCAATTTTTCCTTCTGCAAGAAAATCAACCCTTCGTGTTCCAATTTGGCGCTGCTTATAATAAACCGGCATTTCATATTCTCTGGAAAAATCTATTCCCTGTATATTCATCTCAATTTCAAGCGCCCGCTGGTATATAACTTCCTGAAATCCGTTACCCAATTCGCTATGAACAACCATAGCGCAGCCGATAATTTTAGAAGTAAGCTCAGAGTATTTATATTCTTTTTTAATCATAACAAATCATTTAATCACGCAAATCACAGTTCAGATAGTTTTAAAAAGTGCGTTAACGGATACTCAGCTACAGGAATTGGGATGAATGCTTTATCGCCTAAATCCGAAAACAAATTTGCACCTTCCATCGGCTGATTTTCAAGTAAATTAGCCATTGTATAATCTCTTCTTTTAAACATACTCCCGTTTACCGCGCTCCATTCCGAAAATATTAATGGCTCTTCCTTCTCGTCAGGCGTTTTTAAGTTTAGTGCATCCCCCCATAAAATATTCCTGTTAAGGATAAACTCGGCGGTTTTCAAAAATTCCGGTTTTACTTCCTTTTTATAATTATTTAAGTAATAGTGTGTAAATATACCCAATAACCTATCCCGGCAAGTCTGTACATTATCCTGCAAAATATCAACACCGTAAATGCTGGATAAAGCAATTATCGCATATCGTTCATACTCAAGCTGGTTCTTAGAATAGCGGTTTTCAACTACCGTTAATTTTCTTTTAAGAATTTCTACTAAAAAATTACCGGTTCCGCAGGCAGGCTCTAAAAACCGGGAATCAATCCTTTCGGTTTCCTCTTTCACCAAATCAAGCATCGCATTTACTTCGCGCTCGGCAGTAAAAACTTCGCCGTAATTAGCTACCCTGTGTTTGGATTTTACCTGATTGTCATTGCTTTTATCTTCTTTCAAACTATTCATCTAGATTTATCACAAACATTTTTAGCAAGTTATTCTCTTAAATTTACAAATCAATTAACTTAAATATTCAATATTCATAACTTGATGCAAAACTACCAAAACAATGCACTAAAAGCAATTTCGAATTTGAATTGTCAGGTTGCTTTCATTTTCTAAGTATTACTAATTAAGTTTCCATTTCTTGCCGCACCTGATTTATTTTTAATCCCGTCGAATTCGACGGTTTGAAGTCCGGGTTATGCAGTTGTTTCCAAAAAACCGAGTAATTCAATTTAATTCTTGTTTCTCGCATCAAATTTAAATAAAAATAGCGCTTCATAGTCAAGGATAATCAATTAAGTTAGACTAACAATTTTTATAGTCAAAGATAATCATTCTCATTTCTTTAAAATAAACATCAAATAGTTTATGAAATTATTCCAAATTATAATCGCCATACCATAATACTGATCTCGGCAAAAATCTCGGGTTTATAGTTATTTTGTATGTGAATGCAAATTATTGCCAGCTCATTCATCTACTTTTTTACTTTTCTCAAACCCCACATCTATTTTATTTGCAAAACACCGTTTTCAGCCCAAAAACGGCAAAAAGCTGTTTACTTTCAGTAAAATGCTTTTTCCTCCGGGTAAATATTTATTTCCGTTTGGTAAAAAGCAATTTACTTTTGGCAAATTACTGTTTCCGTTTACCAATATTCTATTTACTTTCGTTAAAATTCACCTTCCGTTCTTTAAGAACTGATTTTCATTCTTTAAAATGCAATTTCCGTTTGAT
>CAYTFZ010000214.1:0-1868 GCA_964437215.1 uncultured Melioribacteraceae bacterium
TGGTTTGCTAAAGACAAAGAATGGCAGAAAGATTACGGAAAACGCATTCAGAATTTTCTATTCTGCCGCGGAATTGATACTTTTGAAGATCAGTTTAACGTGGATGGAACTTTACCGGAATTCATTTTACAAGCCGGCGGATTTCAAAAGCTTCGCCATTCATTGGGTTTGATTTCAACTTCCGCTGCTGCTTCAATTATGGGTACACAGGCTAAAAGCTGGAAATTTGTCGATAAAATCTGGAACGCGAAACTCGAGCCTTATGAAGACGGATATTTCGATCCATATTACGACGGACTTCTTTACTTATTCAGCGTTATGCATTTAAGCGGAAATTACAGAATTATTAAACCTGCAAAATAATATTCTAATGAGGATACTGTAATGAAAAAAGTAACTTTATTTTCAATTGTAATTCTGATTATTCAAATGCAGGTGATATTCAGTCAGAATAATCCGCCAAGTTTGCGGAAAGTTGGAAATAGTTACGAGCTTATTGTTAACGGAAAACCTTTTTTGATGCTTGCAGGAGAATTGGGAAATTCAACTGCAAGCACAATGGAATCGATGAAACCGGTCTGGCAAAGGGTGAAACAATTAAACGTTAACACCGTTTTATTGCCAATTTATTGGGAATTATTGGAACCGGAAGAAGGTAAATTTGATTTCAAACTTATTGATGATTTAATTTATGAAGCCCGGAAACACGAACTTAAGTTGGTTTTTCTTTGGTTCGGTTCATGGAAAAACAGCATGTCAAGCCACGCACCTGCCTGGGTTAAACAAAACCAAAAAAGATTTCCCCGTGCAAAAAGCCAATCCGGAATAAGTCAGGAAATTTTAACACCTTTTTCCGAGAATAATTTAAACGCCGATCTTAATGCTTACTCAAATCTTTTAAAGCATATTAAAGAAATTGACGCTGAACATCAGACAGTAATTTTAGTGCAGACTGAAAATGAAATCGGGATGCTTCCTTCGGCACGGGATTACAGCGATTTGGCAAACCGGAAATTCAATGAAGATGTGCCTGAAAAGTTAATTAAATATTTAGTTCAGAATAAAGAAAGATTAAATCCTGAATTTTATGAAATATGGGCAAAAAACGGATTTAAAACCAAAGGGAACTGGGAAGATATTTTTGGAAAGGGGCTGCAAACGGATGAAATTTTTATGGCTTATCATTTCGCAATTTACACTGATAAAGTCGCTTCGGTTGGAAAAAAAGAGTATGCACTCCCTGCTTATGTAAATGCTGCATTAAACGCTCCCGGAAAAAATCCCGGAGAATATCCCAGCGCTGGTCCGTTGCCCCATATTTTGGATGTATGGAAAGCAGGTTCACCAAATATCGATTTCTACTCGCCCGATTTTTACAATCCTGACTTCAAACATTGGAATGATTTATACACGCGGCAGGAAAATCCTTTGTTCATACCTGAGCATAATTTTGATAACACTATTTCGGCAAAAGCTCTTTATGCATTCGGGCATTACGAAGCTTTGGGTTTTTCACCGTTTTCGATAGAACAAATTCCCGGAACACCTCTTAGCTCCAAAGAAGAAAAACTTGCTAAAGTTTACGAACTGCTGAATCAGATTAAACCGCTGCTGGATGAAAACCGCGGTAAAAGCCGGATTGATGCCGTACTGTTGGATAAAGACAGTAAAAATGAGACTTTTATTTTGGGTAATTATGAATTTAAAGCAGGTCATACTTTTAACCTTGGATGGGAGCCAAACTCGAAAAATGAAGATTGGGAAAATGCCGCGGCAATAGTTATTCAAACCGGGACAAACGAGTTTTATTATGCCGGATTCGGAGTTTCGCTGGTATTCAAGAATATTAAACAAAAAGATAAAAATGT
>CAYTFZ010000215.1:0-1848 GCA_964437215.1 uncultured Melioribacteraceae bacterium
TAAAAAACATTAAATATTTTAACAGGAAAGAAAATGAAAGCTAAAACATTTATTTTAACGGGCGGGGTTTTAAATACTATTATGACTTTGTTTCATATTTTTTTGTGTTTCCACATTTCTAAACTTTATGGTGCAGATCCGGTTTACCCGCTGTTGCAAATGTTCAGCGTTTCGGGCACGATAATGATATTCTTTTTCGCGTACACTTCTCTGTTTTACTCGAAAGAACTAACCGCGAGCATAACCGGAAAATCAATAATTCTTTTTAACATTGCTATTTACGGCGTTCGTGCTTTGGGCGAGTTTTTACTCTTCCCTGCCGTAAGCTGGATGATTGTAGGGTTATGCGGTTTAATGGTGGTAATTTACTTTTTAGCACTTATTGAAGGAAAAAGAGAAAAACCAGCAGTATAAAATATTTATTGCAAAGATATTATACAGCGGAGATTCCAAATCTCCGCTTAACAACTGAATACTTTTTTAATCTTAACCGCCCCAATTATTATCATTTTATTTTTTTTAGATATTCCTCAGCTTCTGCAATTTTCGTGAAAAATCCCACTCTTACTCTGTATCTTTTTGAACCCGAGATAATTGTTTCTTTTACAAATGCATTATGCCCTAGTTTCAGATATTTCTCTGCTTCTCTTTCAGCTTTTGCTTTTGTTTTCCAGGAAGATAACTGAATACAATATTCTTTTCCGTCGCTGAAAATATTGTTCTGCATTTCAAATTCTTTTTCGTAATTGTAGATATGAATTTCCGGAACCGATTTTATCGGCTCAACAGGAATTATTTCCCGCAAAACTTCTTTGTGCTTCTCTTCAACCGGACAGCCCGAAGAATCAACAGTTTCTCCTTTTTGGGTATCGGGGCAATTATCACGATAATCGTAAATTCCGTCTTCATCGGAATCTTCGGGGCAGCCGAAAATATCTACTTCCACATTTTTCGGAGTATCGGCGCATCTGTCAATGTAATCCGGAATTCCGTCTTCATCTGTATCAAGCGGGCATCCTTTGGAAGATACTTCAATTTCAGCAGGACTTCCTGGGCATTCATCCAGATAGTCGGGAACTCCGTCGTTATCTTCATCTTCCGGACATCCGTTACTATCTGTTTTTATTCCTTTTGGTGTGCCGGGACACTTGTCCCATTTATCTTCAATTCCGTCTCCGTCTTCATCTTCAATATTTCCGAACATATAGGAAAAACCAGCGTTAACCGAAATAAATTTATCATTTCCGCTGCCTGTGTGAATATCATCCAGCCGGTCATTCGGGTTAAAATTGTAAACACCGTTTAAGTTTAATAAAAGAGAGCTTGAAACTTTTATTCTGATACCGGCTTCCAGCAGTATGTTCAGTTCGCCTTTTTTGTATACTTCGTTTCTGTTGTTCTCAAGTTTAGTTCCGTTTTTATCCGCCGGATTAAAAAACAGATACGACGCCCCTGCATAACCGTATGGTATTACCGATTCGTTATAAACATAACCGAATAAAATGCCCCCGCCGCCCGAAAAGTATCTCGTTCTGAATTCATAAGGCTCCTTCGAATTGTCCTTTCCGGCTAAAATTCCGCCTGTATATAAAAGCCGTGAACCGTAAATCATAGCGGATTTCCGTTTAAAAATATATTCAAGCATCAGCCGCGAAGAAAAAGAAGGAATATTTTTCGAATAATCGGTAAATGCTATATTAACGCCTGCTTCGGGTGAAAGGATAAAAACTTCCGATACTTTTTGCGTTTGAGGTAATATAACTGCAATATTCAATATAGTTAAGAAAAAGATGTGCCTAATCAATATTTATCCGCAATAATCTACTTTTTGATGTAAAAATCACAATT
>CAYTFZ010000216.1:0-1782 GCA_964437215.1 uncultured Melioribacteraceae bacterium
TCATAAAAAGAAATGTTTCCTATTAAAATAATCACGGTGTTAGTATTCATAACATCAAATACTCTTGCCCAGAGAAACTACGAGTTAATGTATGTTAAGGGGAGTTATGATGAGATTCTAAAGGAAAGCAATAGTTTAAAGGATACGGCGGATTATTATTGGAATTCACTTGTTTATGATAAGCAAGGAAAAACTTTTAAGTCCATATCGGTCATAAATGAAGGTCTGGAAAAATATCCAGGCAATAAGATACTTGAAAAGCAACTTGCTGATTATTTATATAGAACGGGTCAGTTTTCGAAAGCCAGACCTTTATTAACGAAATATTCGAAAAGTCCTGAAATGTTTGTAAAACTGGTTAAAACACTCGGATTTGAAAACGAATATCAAACGGCTATTAGTCTGATCCTTGAAAGGACTGTTTTGGATAGCGCAAATATTGAATACCTGTCATTATTGGGAGATTATTACTACCATATTGATAGTTTATTTGCTTCGATTAAAGTTTCTGAAAAGTTGCTTATTCTTAATCCCAATGATCAAGGCAACCTGAAAAAGCTTGCTAATATGTATATTAAAATTAAAGATTATGAAAAAGCTATTAAAGTTTGTGACATTGTTTTGGTAAATGATTCCACGAATAAAATGTTTACACGTATTAAGGGGATTGCCAGTTTTAATAATTCAGATTTTGTTGTTGCCGTTGAATGTTTTAAATCGCTGATTGAACAAGGAGATTCGGGAAAATTTGTACTAAAACACCTTGGAATATGCGAATTTAAAAATGATTTGTTTGAAGAATCGAGAAGTCACCTCTTGCTAGCATTTGAAAAAGATTCAAATGATTTTAACATTTGTTTTTTCCTTGGAAGGGCATTCTTATATTCTTCTTCTCCTGAAGACGGATTATATTACCTTGATAGGGTTGATTCACTTTTACAGCCTGATCCTAAAACTATTTCGGCAATCTATTTTTATAAACAAGAGATTTACAGTGCAATCGGCAGGTTTGAGGATGCTTTGATTAATTATCAAGCAGCATACAAATATAATCCGAACCCAGAGTATATTTTCTATATTGCTTCACTTCATCAATACAAACTTGATAATAAAAATAAAGCGATAGAATATTATGAACGGTTTTTATCATTATTGCCCTCAAAACCTGAATTTAAAAATATTGAAGATAACAGACAAATAACAGTTTCATTAAAAGAAGCAGCAGAAGCCAACATAAAATATTTAAAAGAACAACTATTCCTCAAAGGTAAACTAAACTAAAATAAGGAGGTTCTATGAAGAACATGTTATTTATCGCTTTATTATTTTCTATTTCAATAATTTCATCATTTGCACAAGTTGAACTTGATAAACTCCCAAGTCCGGAAGGCGGAATTGAGGCAATAGCTCAAAAGGTAATTTATCCATCTGAAGCAAAGGATCAGAAAGTTGAAGGAAAAGTTATGGTGAAAGCTACAATTTCAAAAAGCGGAGAAGTTATCAGTGTTTCTGTTGTAAAAGGAATCGGTTTTGGCTGCGACGAAGCAGCTTGTGAAGCTGTGAAAAAAACAAGATTCACTCCGGCAGAAAAAGATGGAAAAACAATTCAAGCGGAAGTAATTATCCCGGTTAAATTTAAACTATGCGATACTGATAAAAAATGAAACTTTAGAAATTGAGATGTGTATAAACCCTCAAGTCTTTGATTTTAGAACTTAAAAATAGCGCGCGCGAATTAAACAACCTCTAAAAGTTAAAGACAAGAAAACCTAAAATAAAGGA
>CAYTFZ010000217.1:0-1780 GCA_964437215.1 uncultured Melioribacteraceae bacterium
CGAGGTTTTTATCTTTTACTGAAATCGCTTTTAAACAGGTAAAAACTTCTTTGCACTATTTTTATCAATATATTGTGCAATTTTATCAGCTTCTTCCGAGTTAACTATTTCAAATACATCGCTTTTTTTATTTATAGTTTCCCAGATATTATAATTTTCTTTCTTTTTATTTTCAGGTTCATCCGCTATCAGGAATGCTTTTCTTTCTGTATCACTATTACATAGATTTGAAAGAACTACTTCATAACGAATAAGATTTCTTTCAATTATTTGAGAAGATGAATTAAAATCTAATGATTTAGCTGAAATAATTGAACCATTTTTGCCAATGCAATCTAGTCTGAAAGAAAAATTCAAAGTTGAAATGATTTTTGAATTAATGTCGTAATTTGTATGAATTTTATTCTCCACTTTACGAATCAATTTTTCTTCAACATTCCGGAAGAATCTCTCATCTTTAGCCATTTCCTTATTACTTCTCTCCAGCAATTTTTCAACAAATATTTCATATAACTTATTAAACTGTTCTTCAGTAAAATCTCCTGAAACTATTGAAGGTTCAGAAAATTGTACTAAGTTATTTGATGATTTATTAAGATGTGAAAAGAAATCAGAAGTTAAAAATGTTTCCGGATGGAAAAAGTTATTATCAACCCCTGAAAGTTGCATATTAAATTCATTTACTTTGTTTTCTAACTGTGCTTTAAAAAAGTTAAAAAATCTTTCATCTTCTTCATAAAGCCGTAACGACAAATTAATTTTTCTTTCTGAAAATTTCAGATAAAATCTTTGTTTCGTTTTTAACAGTAATCCTACGGTAATTTGATCACCGGAAGAAGGATTTGTTGATATTTTAATTAAAGTATAAAATGTATTCATAAATCAAATCTCCTCAAAAATTCGCAGAATACTTTTTTGTTACGCGAACCGGAAAATAAAAAATTATATATAGCAGTCTGGCTTTTTTCGTTAAAGCCTAAATCTGACGGAATATTCTCAATAATTGAACCAAAGTTATTTTTACATTCTTCAATCGAAAAATAAAAATAGTTCCTTATTTCATCAAACCATTTAGAATTATCTTTCTTAATATACTTAAATACTGATTTAGAAATATCTGTATTTAATATCGAATCATTAAAGGAACAAGCAGGCTCAAATTCCGGATTTAAATCAGTAAATTTTATTGAACTAAATGTATATGCGTGATCAATTGCATAAAATTCAATACCATTCTCTTCATTCGCCAACAATAAATTCGGGTTGGTCGGTTTCCTGTCGTCATTTTCTACCCAGATATCGAATAACCCGATTTTTAAAATATCAGTAGGATTAGAGAATTTATTGAAATCTCTTTTATTTGCAATATCTTCTATTAAACAGAACTCATAGTTTACCGGAATTACTTTTGAACCAAAACAGGTATTATTAAAATTACTTGCATTATGATAAGTTGATAACTTTTTATTAAATTCTTCAATATTTATTACTAATGCGGCGATTTCAGGAGTTTTTAATTCCCAGCAATTTAACAAAGCCGAAACAAAAAACTCATTTATTATTGAGAAATCACTGGTTTGCTTTTTGGGTGCTTTTAGGTAATATTCATTAAAATCATCAGAAATAATTTTTAACGGACTGTGAGCAGTACCAATTATTTCACCGATTATTGAGATAACACTTTTGGTATTTACCTTTTTCATTCCCAATCTTTTCTATCCTTTCACACCTTCAAATTCTTTCTTTATATGGTTTTTAATAACCATTAAAAATAAATCGT
>CAYTFZ010000218.1:0-1765 GCA_964437215.1 uncultured Melioribacteraceae bacterium
TAGAAAATTATGCCGCCGAAAAAACAGCAGAAAAAGCCAGACTCCAGCGAGAAGTAGATTCGCTTAAAAAAGTTCTTGAAACACAAAAGGACAGTCTGGGAGAAAAATAAGCTTTTTCGTTAATTATTTAAAAGAGCAGTTTCTACAGATAAGCCGATAGAACTGCTCTTTTCGCAAAAAATATTCTTCTCTATAATTTCAATTTCCCGTTTTCTACAACAGGTTTGCCGTCAATTTTTAATGTTGTATTCAGCAAATGAAAAAAAAGAGAAAAACCTACATTATTATCGCCTCCCGAACATATATTATTTCCAATCCCGACTGTTACCATTCCTTCCGCCATCCACGCCTGCATATTTGTTCCTTCTGGAATTTTTACATTTGGATTAATTCCTATGTCAATGGCAGCAAATTCATCTTTACCTTCGCCGGCTTTATCATATCGCTCTTTTAACCTTGAAATATCTGAATCTGCTGTAATAGTTTGTAATTTTCCATTCTTAAAAGTGAGGGTTAAGTTTTTAATTAATTTTCCTTCCCAAAAGTATTTATCTACAACAACTTTTCCATTTGCTTTCCCTTTGATGGGTGTAAAATATATTTCGCCTGCTGGTAAATACTCGGCTACATTGGCTGCTCCGCTAGCAATATTTTCTTCCGTGATTATACCATCACTGATAATTAAAGGTCTGCCATATATTTCAGCAGTCAAATCTGTTCCTGAAGGTGTTGTAATCTGTATGGTTTTTCCTTCTTTCAATTTTTTACTTACTGCCTCAGCATTATTTTTAATGACTTCATAGTCTGTATTTATTCCTTTCCAGAAAACATCTGATAATTCTTCAACGGATATATTATATCTTTTTGCTAGCGTTTCAGTTGGATAAAGATTATTGCCTAAAGATAGAAACTTAATTTTCTTTTTAAACCACATCATGTTTATTTCCTCACTCCTCTTTCTTTGTTTTGCAATACGCTCAGCATCAATGTCTTTTAAAAGTCCTTCTTCTACACTTATTTCCACATTAATTTGCGCATCAATTATTTCAATAAGTTTTTCACTTAACACATCTTTTTGTAAATCGAATTTCTCTGGAACTTCTGTGAAACCACTTCTATAAAGTCTGCCGCTGTTTAATGTAATTAACGGGAATGCACCGATTTTCCGAACTTGAATGGCGATATCCTCTAATAATTCGTAGTCCCTAACGCTGCCTGAAATTAAAACTATTTCTCCTTCTTTTATTGCTGCGTTTACTGTAACAAGTTTGTTTGCCAAACCATTCATATCCATTTTACCGGATTGGCAAAAGACAAATTGAATTATGCAGAATATAGCAAACACTAAATGCTTCACTGATAAAATGTTCATAACACCCTCCTTTTTTTAATGAAAATCATTATGTAAAAGACTTTATGAAATTAACTTCTGTTTATAAATTATTTAATGTTTGTGATTGCTCGGGTAATAGTATTTTAAATTACTGCAGATAGGAATTGGTTTGATATTTAGTGATTTAATATGTTTCATATCGCTAAAATATAGGGTGGGGATTTTTTTTCAATGTCAATTTTTTACCATTGTTTTTAAATCCAATACATTGAAATTTTTTTTGAATAGAAAAAAGCTAAACGTAACATTTAGAAAAATCTGGAATATTTTTATTACCAGATTTTACGATCAAAAATTTAAGCGCATTAATTAATTCCTTAATTCAGCTATTAATACAAAACCGAGCCCTTTTTTCCGGTTGAACTTTTATTA
>CAYTFZ010000219.1:0-1713 GCA_964437215.1 uncultured Melioribacteraceae bacterium
TTAAGAAGCTGCATAATTTCGCGTCCCTGATCGGAATGAAGATTTCCGGTCGGTTCATCTGCAAGAATTAATTTGGGTTTAGCAATAATAGCGCGGGCAATTGCAGCAAGCTGCTGCTGTCCGCCAGAAAGCTGGTTCGGAAATAAATCTTTTTTGGCTACCATATTAAAACGGTCGAGCAGTTCTGCCACTCTCCCTTTTCTTTCGGAACCGGAAACCTTCTGATAAAGAAGCGGAGTTTCGATGTTTTCATAAACAGTAAGTTCATCAATTAAGTGATACTGCTGGAATACAAACCCGATATGCGATTTATGAAGTTCTGTAAGCCGCTTTTCTTTCATTTTGTGAACCGGCTCGTCCAGAAAATAATATTCACCTTCCGATGCCGAGTCGAGCATTCCGATGATATAAAGCAAAGTCGATTTCCCGGCGCCCGAAGGTCCCATTATTGAAACGAATTCGCCTTCTTTAATTTCCAGATTGATGTTTCTCAATACGAATGTCTTTGCTGATTTGTTTTCGTAATACTTTGTGATGTTTGTTAGTTTTATCATGGTTCAAGGTCCAAGGTTAAAGGTTAATGGTTATTTTCTAAATTACTTCTATATTCTATTAGTCGGTATATCATTGAAGATATTTTTGAAACAGTTTCAATTATATTATTTCCTGATTTTTGATCAATATACTTTAGCTTTACAGCTATATAAATTTGTGTTCTTAGTTCCCCGCTGGATCCCTTTGCAATGTACAAAAATCTTACAAACTCCTTATTGCTTTGTCTCTCATATCCTTCAGCAATATTTGATGGAATAGATACAGCTGCTCTTTGAATTTGGTCTTTAAATGAAAAATCTTTGCAATCCTTAAAAAGTTGATAGATATCAGTAACAAGTTGCATCGATTCTTTCCAGATCTCGAGTTCTTCAAATTTGTTATTTTTGCCTTTATCCAATTATTTCTCCTTTCTATATTTTTGATCTTGCACCATTAACCATTTACCATTAACCGGAATTTACACGTGAAATTTCTCTTTGTAGTTCTCGGTTACAACCTGTCCGTCGAAGAGATGAATAACGCGGTTTCCGTATTCGGCATAAGTAGGAGAGTGGGTAACCATCACGATAGTTGTTCCGGCTTCGTTAAGATCTGTAAGCATTTTCATTACTTCATCGCCGTGTGAAGAATCAAGATTTCCAGTCGGTTCATCCGCTAATATTATTTTAGGATTTGCAACTAGCGCGCGGGCAACTGCTACACGCTGTTGCTGTCCTCCCGAAAGTTGCTGCGGGAAATGATTTCTGCGGTGCATAACCTGCATTTTTTCAAGAACCTTTTCAACTTTTTTCTTCCGCTCGGTTGAAGGAGTTTTAAGATACAACAGCGGAAGCTCAACATTTTCGTATATTGTTAATTCATCAATTAAATTAAAACTCTGAAAAACAAAACCGATATTTTCTTTGCGCATATGGGCACGTTCTCTTTCTGTAAATTTTGAAACCTCCGTCCCGATAAAAAAATATTCTCCTCCCGAAGGGTTATCAAGCAACCCCAGAATATTCATTAATGTTGATTTCCCGCAGCCAGAGGGTCCCATTATTGAAACAAACTCTCCTTCATTTATTTCGATATTTACATTTCCCAGCGCTGTAGTTTCAACTTCATCAGTTCTGTAAATTTTGGTTAAATTATTTGTGCGTATCATTTTGTACTCCT
>CAYTFZ010000220.1:0-1687 GCA_964437215.1 uncultured Melioribacteraceae bacterium
GGGTTTAAATCGACAGAATTAAAAGAATGGACTATTTCTGATTGGTACTTTCATATTAAAGATATTGTGAGAAGTAGTTTGAATATTGACTTAAAATTAAACGAAAAGACAGATTGGGAAAACATCCCGGAGACTGAAAAGACAAAAATAAAAAACGCGCTATAACACGAGGTATAAAAAATTGTCAAGATAGTAGTTTATACAATAGTGGTAGCACGCTTCAACTTTTGCGTAACTTGACAGGGATTCGCCCGGAATCCCTTACTAGTCATAACGACAAAGTTAATCTTCCCCATACTCCAAAATAAAACTGAAGCGATACGGTTTGTTGCCGTCGATTGTGTATTTATCCAAAGTCCACGCGCCCCAGGAATCGTTGCCGCCAACCCCGTGAATATTCATATCGATATTCAAGTTTATAAAGTCGCGTTCCGGCAGTTCATAAGGATGGTTTGCTTTCTCCAAATCGTCCTCGGTATAATTCCACGCGCGGAAACACTGCGGCTGCTCTCCCGAACTATATATTTAGAATTTTTCCGTGGAAATATGAGAAAAACAGCCTTGACGAAAATACCAAAAATTGGTATCTTTGAAGAAAAAAGTATAAGATTATGAATAGAAACACTTCAATATCGTTAGGAGACTATTTCGACAGTTTTATTCAAAGCAGAATTCACACCGGCAGGTATAAAAACGCAAGTGAAGTTGTAAGGGCAGGATTAAGACTGCTGGAAGAAGAAGAAAACAGAATTATTATGCTTAAAGAAGCTATTAAAGAAGGAATCGACAGCGGAATTGCTGCTGACTTCAATCCACAAACACATTTGCAAAAACTAAAAGCTCAAAAAAGATAAATGCCTGGTTACAAATTCACGAATAAAGCTGTTGAAGATTTAACCAATATTTGGAATTATACTGTAAGTAAATGGTCGGAAGAACAAGCAGACATTTACTATGAAATGCTTATAGAAACTTGCAAAGAAACAGCCGGAAATCCTGATTCAGGAAGAAATTACTCCGGCATAAGAGATTTTTTGATGGGAGTAAAGTCGGGACGGCATATTATTTTCTATCAAAAGACAGCAGACAGCCAAATAGAAATTATAAGAATACTGCACGAAAAAATGGACTTAAAGAATAGATTAAAAGGGAAAAAATAAACTATAATCCCAATTTTTCTTATCGATAACCGTTGATTGTTTTCCAGATAATTATCACGTAAAATAATCAGTTCACTAATTTTTCCCATACTCCAAAATAAAACTGAAGCGGTACGGTTTGTTGCCGTCGATTGTGTATTTATCTAAAGTCCACGCTCCCCAGGAATCGTTACCGCCAACCCCGTGAATATTCATATCGATATTTACGTTTATAAAATCGCGCTCCGGCAGTTCAAAAGGATGGTTTGCTTTCTCCAAATCGTCCTCGGTATAATTCCACGTGCGGAAACACAGCGGCTGCTCTCCCGTAATTTTAATGCCCACACCGTTTTTAGAAAATGCAAACCAGCGGGCATCGCAACGGTTCGAATTATCCTGAGGGGCAATGTAATCAGTCATAAACTCATCTAATTTCCGCTCATATAACCCGATAAAATAACCGGTTTTCCGGTCGGGATAATTTTCGAAAGGACCGCGCCCGTACCAGTTTATTTTGTTCATATCAGGATTTATTTTCATCCGCATAC
>CAYTFZ010000221.1:0-1663 GCA_964437215.1 uncultured Melioribacteraceae bacterium
TAATGTATCTATCATTCGAGTAATAGATACACTGCTATCAGGTTTTTCGGGTTTGTACCACCTCAAATAACCTTCAAGCCATCCTTTAACTGTGTCTTCTGTCATTTCTAAATATTCCTGTTCGGCAAGTTTATAATTTTTTACCGAAGGAAATTTCTTCATTAGGTATTCAACAATACCGAATTTACTGAAATCTTCAAAATCTTTGCTTAATCCTTCAATTAAAACATCCTCAATTTCCGGAGTAAAATATTTATTAAAATACATATCAGACAATAAGATATTTTTAATCGTTTTATCATTATCTGTCAAAAACAATTTATAAACTATCGGCATCACTTCTTTTCCTAAAGTTTCTTCCAACCTATCAAGAGCTGTCGTTTTATCCAGTGCACTTAGTGAATCATATTCAAAAATACAATTCAGTAACTCTTCCTTTGCCCTTTCGGCGTATTTGCCACCGCTTTTTAATAAAGCGCCTAAATAGGTGAAATTTAAGCCATATACTTTTGGTTTCCTGACGTTTATATACTTAAATAAATATTCTGTCTTTAAATCATTTCCTGTCTGAAATAATACCCATGATGCATCTTCCAAATCAGTTAGATATTCTTCTTCGAGCGCAACTCCTATTGCAATTTCACTTTCTGTTGAATCAAAATATCTTAATGTATATTCCTGAGTTTTTTCTGAATTAAGCGCAAGCAGACATTCTAAATAACTCACCCTATATTCAGCCGGTTCATTCCAAATTAAGTTCTCAACCTTTTCTTTTGCTTCAGTAATTTTATTCCACCTGATTTCATCTACAATAACTGAACGATAAAAAGAATCGTTGCTATCCAATTGCTCTACATACCATTGTTTTTCCTCTTCGCTCAGTTCAGGTCGTTGCGGGAAACAGCTGCTTTGAGCAATTAGTAAACTCTGAAAAAATGTTACAGCTATTACAAATAATAGATACTTTATTTTCATTTGGGTTCTCCTTTTTATCTCGGTACCGAGAGTACGCCTGGTTCATCCAGAAGTTTCTGCAGAAATATAAATTTGGGATACCAATACAAAAAATGATACGCTTCGTAGGTCATCCCTCCAGAGTCTCTTACTTCCTTTACTTTATTAATAAAATTTGCCAGCGTAATGCTCGCGGCATCTTCATCATCGTTTTCTAATTCGGTTTTAATTGTTAGAATTCTTGAATTGAAATCATCGAATATCTCTTGTCCCGGCACCCATCCTAATTCATAACACTGCCGGTTAAATGATGCAAGCGAATCTATATAATTTTTTGCTGTAAATGTCTCGTCCAATTGTCTTTTACGGGTTTTAAGCAGTTTTGGGCATGCCCATATTGAGTCTCTGTAAATTACTTCATTTAATTTCTGGTAATTTTGTGTTTTTACATAATCTTGAAGAAATTTGAAGTTTTTAGGATAACTGAATCGCTCAAACAGGAAATGAACCAAATCTTGTTTTAAGTAATCTCCCGTTTCGTTTAGCAGAACTTCTTTTAAAAAGCTTTCAAAATCAGCAGGCTGATTATCCTTTAAATAATCTAAACAGATATTTGCACTTGATGATCTTTCCGGATCGTTGCGAACTACAAATTTGCACAAGTCTTTCAGTTCAGGATCGTTCATTCTGATAAGATCTGACATTATTG
>CAYTFZ010000222.1:0-1642 GCA_964437215.1 uncultured Melioribacteraceae bacterium
AAATAATTTAATTGAATATACAAATAATACTCTCTATATTTGCAGGGTAAGTCCAACAATATTGGACATACATTGCAAAATATGAGAGCAATACAAAAAATAAGACAAAGCATAAATAAAGAAGTATTTAATTACACTCAAGTAATTGATTCGCTAAAAGATTACAAAAAGCCACGTGATGTAATTAATGGGCTCTTAAAGAAAGGCGATTTAATAAGGGTAAAAAAAGGTTTGTATGTTTTCGGTGATAATTGGTGCAGAGAACCATACTGCAAAGAGTTGCTGGCAAATTTGATTTATGGACCATCGGTAATAAGCTGCGAATACGTGCTTTCAAATTACGGGTTAATTCCGGAGCAGGCTAAAACATTAACTTCAATAACCACAGGCAGGTCGCGTAAATTTGAAACACCTCTTGGAAATTTCAGTTACAAACAGTTAAGCAACGAAAGATTTGGATTTGGTCTAGAGATTCACGAAGCGGGAAATAGCAAATATTTTACTGCAAATCCAATTAAGGCGTTGGCAGATAAAATATGGTTTGATAAAAGATTTAAGCCCACTTCATTAAAGTCATATTCATCATATTTATTTGATGATTTACGCATTGATGAAGAAATACTAAAAAACTATATTGACCTGATTTTCCTTGAGCAGCTTGTAAAAGTTTATTCTGCCAGGAAAATTAATTGGTTAGCAGAATTTTTAATAAAGGAATTTTCCCTTAAATGAACGATATTTTAAAACAGCTAATTTCGAAACCTTTGCCTGATACTGAGCGTGAGATTTTGCAGTTATTACGAGAATCTCTTCAATCATTAGCATTGTTAGCGTTATGGCGTTCTAATTTTTTTGAACATGCTGCTTTTTATGGCGGAACTGCGTTACGCATACTTTACGGTCTTGATAGATTCTCGGAAGATTTAGATTTTTCGCTATTAAAACCAGACCATAACTTCACATTTGATAAATACAGCGGCTCAATTATCAGGGAATTGGAAGCTTTTGGATTTAAGGTTAGTTTTGAAGTAAAAAAGAAAAATAGTAATTCTGAAATTGAATCAGCTTTTATTAAAACAAATACACTGCAACAGTTAATTGTTATTGAAACTCCTTCAAGTATTACTTCGCAATTTGATAAACAGAAAATACTGAAAGTAAAATTAGAAATAGATACAAATCCGCCACCCGGGTTCAATACAGAAATGAAATACGTTTTTTCCCCGATTCAGTTTGCAGTTAAATCTTTAACTCTGCCTTCTCTTTTTGCTGGTAAAATGCACGCAATGCTTTGCAGAAAATGGATAAGCCGCGTAAAAGGAAGAGATTGGTATGACTTTATCTGGTACATTAGCAAGCACCCGGAATTAAATCTTAAGCACCTCGAAATCAGGATGAGGCAGTCCGGCGATTATAGTAATGAAGAAGTTTTAACAGAACTTCTTTTTCGTGAAATGCTGAATAATGCAATAGATAAACTTGATGTAGAAAAAGCGAAAAACGAAGTTGAACCTTTTGTTGATAACAAAAGATCGTTAGACCTTTGGTCCAAGGAGTTCTTCAAAGCTGCCGCAGAAAAAGTAATTATTGTATAATTCCGCTTAAAGAAACATTCGAACCTCCCAAAAGACTGGCGGTATCC